>CAZKCU010000007.1:0-5835 GCA_964551595.1 uncultured Candidatus Saccharibacteria bacterium | reverse complement strand
GTTTGGTTAGAATTACCGATACGGATGGAAGTCCTTCGGATACAAGTGATGGTGTATTTTCGATTTTTACTGTTCCTTTTATTACCGTAACTTCTCCCAATGGCGGTGAACAGTGGCAGGCAGATAGCACTTATGATATTACATGGACGTCAATCGGTACAACCGGAACAGTTAATATTGAGTATTCTACAAACAATGGTTCCAACTGGACGGGAATAATCGCAAGCACAGTAAGTGACGGTACTCATCCCTGGACAATACCCGATACACCATCGGATAGTTGTTTGGTTAGAATCACCGATACGGATGGGAGTCCTTCTGATACAAGTGATGCTGTGTTTGCAATTCTTCCTGTTTCGGGAATTTCAGCTGATTTATTACCGGATGTTTATTCGTTTGATTTGAGAGACGTAGCACTTAACAATCGATTGGAAGTAAGATACGCTCTGCCTGAAAAGGTTAGTAGCGTTAGATTTGTAATATATGATATAACGGGTAAAAAAGTAAAAGAGGAAAAAATAAATCAGAGCTCTGCGGGCTTTTATTCAAAGGATATAAATATTGATGGTGTCTCAAAGGGAGTATACTTCATTAGGATTGAGGCAAACGGCAGAAAATTTACTAAAACAAGTAAATTTGTGTTGATGTAAGATTTTAAATTAAAGCTTGCTACAAAAATACGGAGATTTAAAAGGGTTTTTTCCGAGGGGTTGGCGACAGTAAAGATAACGGACTAACGGGTCCTCTTTGCCAGAAAAGAAAAAAGACTGTATATTTTAAACAATACTTAGTTTTTTTATACTGAGCCAATTAAGGCTCATATCTCCGGCAGGAGTGAAAGCTTCCGCTTGGTTTTTGTTACCCCACTTTATGCTTAAATTGATGGTTGCCGGAGAGGGATATCGGAGATACATTCCCCACCTACGCCCCACTTTGGCCGGATTTGGCAGCTGGATCGCTGGGCGGCCAGAGGAGTTTTCCCCCACCTGTCATCCACCATGGGGGAGAGCTGTGTTTCTATCTAATGAAAAAGGTTAGTCCTTTACTTTTTTGCCTTCACCGTACTCTGAAGTCTCCAGTTCGGGACGTTTTGCTTTGGTCTCTTGTTTGTTTTCGTTTGGTTTTTCGCCTTTCTCGTGCACATCAAGATCTGGTCTTTCAACCGGTTCGTCATCTCCGTTGGCTAAAAATTTTTCATTATTGGTTTCTTCTAGCATAATTAATCCCTCCGTATTTTAAGATTATGGCGCTTGGCACCAAAGATATGTAGTATACATTATAATAAATATGATAAACCCAATCACAGAATATTTTACCCATCGGTACCCTAGTTTAAAACTCTCTTTTTCTTCATCTGTAACAATGCGATTATCTTTATAAGCCTCTCTGTTCATTTCCCCTAATTCTTTATAAAGCTTCGAAAGCTTTATACTCTTATCCTCAAAAAATTTTAACATTTCTTTATTAAGTGGCATTATTTTTCTCTTCTCGGTTTGAAATGTTTTAAAAAGAATTACCCAAGAGAAGATAAAGCATAAAAGCAAAAGAACACTAAGTACCGATAAAATCCCTTTTATAAAATTGTCGGGAGGAAACACCTCTTTCAAAATATGCTTCCACAAAAAACCATAAATAGCTAATATTAATGAAAAAGCAGTAAGGCAATGTAAAGCCTTTTCTTCTATTCTCTCATATCTGTCCTCTTCTCTGTTATAAATCTCTTTGCTATAATTATAAAATAATTCCCATCTTTCTTTTTCATTAAGTAAAGAATTTTTATTAAATTTTTTATTCACTTTAAAATTGCCTTCCAAAGTTGATGTTCTATTTTCGCTCTAGTTTTCCTGTCGAAAATTAAATCGAGATCTAAATTAATAACCGAGCTGATTTGACGTTTTAAGTTTTCTAATTCTGGCACTACAGTCATAAGGTATTTTTTATCTTTTGGAATTTTTATGCTATCCATGCCTGCTTCGAGCCAAACACGTAGGTAACGAGCCTCAAGTTCAGACGCACAGACGACGTATTTTTTACCGATATAAAGTCTATATTCGTATAAGTTTTGTTCTAGTTTAATTTTCCCTGATTGTTTTGGCAGTTTTTTGGTAGATAGAGGTTCATGGCATAAAATTTTCTCTTTGTAAAATTTTCCTAAAGTATTCTTTCCTATTTTATGCATGATTGCTTTAACCATGCGATTGATGTCAATTCCACTTTTTGTCTTTTTCCTTTTACCGAAGCTTTTTGCTTTTACAATTCTAGATTTAACCATATCGACTACTGCCTTATAGACTTCAAGTTGTTCTGTTTCATTAAGTCCTAAAATCTCACCCATGATAATTTTATCTAATTCTCTTCTGTCAGACTTAATTTTTTCAAATGAAACTTCTTCGGCATGGATGTTCTCATAAGGGTGTTCCTTGTTATTGCAACCTTGTTGAGAACATAGATTAAAACCCAACTCTTCAAATATACTTTTGATCTCACGTTGGGCTAAATTTTCAGAAAGATTTTTAACACGTTTTAATGCTTGGGGTTTTGGAATCAATATTTTCTCAAAATCATCTTTATACACATTTAGCGCTCCTAATCCTGCAGGAATCCCAATATATTCCCAAAACAGAACTTGTAAGGTAGAATTTAAGGCAAGGCAAATCTCATCAGCATATTTTCTCTCTTTTAGTATTATTTTATAAAATCTTTTGAATAATATATCATCTGGATTTCTAATTGCTAAAAATTTATCGCTATATGTTCTTGGCACAACAATATCGGGGATCAATCTTGAATTGCCGGAGGTTTTGACACCTTTCATCACAACATTAGCATCTGTTTCACGAACAGTTATTGTATTAGTGATTTGAGAGGACAAAATGATTTTAGTTTTAGGAAATTTGCTTGAGATGTTGTTATCGTGGATATAACCCGCAAAAGCTGCAACTTTTTTAAGGCTTATAAGTTTCTCCTCCCCCTTTTTCAATATCTTATAAAAAACTTCTGGCGCTCTGAGATATTTTCCCCATTTTGCTCCAACATATTCTTCTTTTTCTGAAGAAAACCCTTCTACCCACAGTTCTTTTTGAGGTTTAGGAAAAATCCTTAATTCCTCATTCTCATAAATTTCACTGTGGAAAAGGATTGTATCTATTAATGCTTTTACTTTATCTAATCTTTCTTTTTGTTTTTCCCACATATCCTTGGCAGGAGGGATAAAATGACGTATCGGTTTTTTTAGATAAGCAAATCGAACAATGTTTTTATTTCGTTCTTTTCCCAAACATTTTTCTAATATTACGATACAAGTATTAACATCTGCATCTTCAAACCACCTTTCTACTTTAGAATCAATTATTGCTATAATCTTATAATTTTTTAAGAAAAACTCCTGAAGACCTTTACCCCAATTTGCGTCAAGCCAGGAATTAGAGACAATAAAACCAAACTTGCCTCCATTTTGTAAGAATTTTGTCCCATGGACAAAAAAATAGGCATGAATACCTGCGCGTCCCGTAATCTCTGCAATTTTTTTCTTGCCATCGCCACAGATTTTGTAAAGGGCTTTTCTGATAATTTCATCTAAATAGTCTTCTCCAGCTATAGCTGAAATCTCTTCATGTCTTGTATATGGTGGGTTCCCAACAATACAATCCACGATTTTAGGGTATGATATTGTAATTTCTTTTTTGCTTAAGTTTTCCAGCTGCTTCTTTCGAGATTCCTCAGTGAATTCTTCTCTTCCTCCAAGTCTTAAATTAAAAAAATCTTCTTGAAGTATTTGGGGATAATTTTCATCTGTTTTCAGATCGTTAATCGCTAGGTTAATAGTGGCCAAATGAGCAGGGAATTTAGCTATATCGGTTCCCCATAAAGTTTTTAGGATTTCCTGATGGGTTAGTCTTTGATTCATTAGTTTTTTATGCTGATATGCTCTTACTAAAAAAGTCCCAGCTCCACAGGCAGGGTCGAAGACTTTGTCTTTCTCGTAGTTTAAACAAAATCGGAGGATTAGATCAACAATGTTAGGATGGGTAAAATATTGCCCAAGATTATGCCTTTCTTGGGAAGGGATGAGCCGTTCGAAAATTCTTCCGATTATATCAAAGCCTATCTCCGAAAAATCGTATCTTTTTAATAAGCGGATTAATTCTTTTATCTCTCTTACAACCTCTATGTGTTCAGGAAAAGCTTGCTGGTCAATAAAATCAGTTCTGTATATCGTTTCGTAATCGATATGATTTAACACATAGTCGAAAAAGCCTTGAAGTTGGCTCTGCAAAAGCCCACCTTTTGTTAAATCTTCGGGGATATTCAGAGGATCAAGTTCCTCGGGTCTTTTTGCTTGGAGAAGATTATAAAAAAGAATCTTGTTAACAAGCAGATATGCAGCTTGATGAGCGGCTTTATCAAAATCGGATTCTTTTCTTGTAAAAGACCAATTTTGTTCTGTGAACCAATTCTGGAGATTCCTTAAAAAGGTGATATTTGTGTTCACCTTTTCTTCTATAATGCTCCGGTAAAAAGAGCTTAGTCTTTTTATCTTTTCATGAAGTCTAAAAATAAGAAGTTCATCTATTGATAGACGAGGTTCCGGCTTTTTGCCAGTATAGACCTCACAAAGATCAACAAGGAAACGTTCTAAACCGGAAATAATCCTTTTCTTATATTTTGATTTATTTATAAGATCTAGATCTTCTATTTCGGAAAGAAAATATTTGCCATGGATTTGTTCTTCTTCTGGTAAGTTTTTATTCACTTTTTCTGTGTTGAACCAAATGAGTTGTTTAAAATTGGAGGTAACAAAGTATTTAGCTTTACGATGCACTGCTTTTTTTCTGGCTGGCTCCTTTAGTTCTTTTTCTTCAAAAGGATCAAAATAAGGTCTTTTCATCTCGATAACACAGAGGGTTTTTTCGCTCATAGGGCTGTCCATAAGTGTTATATCTACCCTTTTCCTTTCTCCCTCAGTGGTTGTTTCCACTTCAGCTTCTCCAAAGGTTAAAGCCTTTGCTTTAACTATAGTGTTTATCCATTCGGCAATTTTGGCAGCGCAAGTCCACTCGGTTTTATGAGGTGTGTTATTCAGAGGATTAGGTTTTATTATTTTTCCCATTTCAACGTTTTTTAAACCTTCTTAATTCCTTCCCGGGCCCATTTTTAATTTAGTCTTACAAATTGCAAAAACTTTCATCGCAATATCTATAATTTACTTTCATAACTTTGTTTGATGAGATTCATACAGTACTCAATATCTTCGATTCTTTCAACTTTAAGCTTTAAGTTACCGGTTGCCCAATGTCCTTTGCCCGAAATATCAACAAGTCTGTTTTTCGGGTCATTTACTTCGTCTTTAGAAATATCAAGATGAACCCATAAACCATTAGCTTGAATTACAATTTCTGTAAAATTTCTGTCTAATTCATAAGCAACATAGAATTTTAGTACTTTCTCTTTGATTTTATCATCTATTTTTATGATTTTCTCCTGTAATTCTTTAAATAACTCTTTTACTGTATCGGATTTTCCGCTTAAATGGTCTTCCACGGAATAATCTTTATAGGTTACATTAGTCTTCTTGGTTTTCTTTGTTATTTCCTTTCTGTTTGGAAGAACTACATTTTCAATAAATAATATATTATTATCATATAAAAGGTATGTTTTTAATTCAATGTTTTCAGAAATTCTATTTACTGCGTATTTATCATATTCGTTGTATGATTGAGCTATCAAAATAAGTCTTGGAGCATCCCAATTCACTTTTGCATTCTGTCCTAATTTTTTTTGAACTAAAATTTCAAAATCTCCTTTGTGATCTATCAACCAATCAAGATAAAAAAG
>CAZKCU010000006.1:0-17140 GCA_964551595.1 uncultured Candidatus Saccharibacteria bacterium | reverse complement strand
CTATTTTATCACTCAATTGAGAATTAATATCCCATTTATTTATTACCAAACCCCAGGGTATCTTGAAATGATTAACAACTTCTAAAACTCTTTTTAAATCAGTAAATCCAGAAGGAGTTGGTTCGGTAACTAAAATAGCAAAATTTGAATCTTGTAAAGAAGCAATCACTGGACAACCAGTGCCAGGAGAAGAATCAATAAGCATTAAATTATATTTAAATTTCTCAGATTCTTTTTTAATTTCGGTAACCACTTTACCAGAACCTGTTTCGCCTGGGTAAAGTTGACCTGAAACTAAAGGAAAACCATACTTTGTTCTCTTAATTCTAATTTCACCGTTCTGAACAGGTTTAAGAGTTATTGCTTTTTGAGGACAAACAACTTCACAGGCCCCACAACCTTCACATAAGAAAGGATTCAGTTGAGGTTTACCATTTACCATCTCGATGGCTGAAAATCGGCAATTCTTAGCACAAAGGCTGCAGCCATTACATTTTCTATAATCAAACTCCGGTCTAGCTGAAGTAATAACCGGAATGGTTTTGTCCCATTTTTTAACCCCACCCAACCAAATAGCTAAATTAGGCGCGTCGGCATCACAATCTACCGCCACCACTTTTTTATTTTGTGAAAAAAGCATTACCAAAACCGAACACAACATAGATTTTCCTACCCCTCCTTTTCCTGAAGCAATTACAAGTTTCATCTTTTTTTAAAAATTAAAGAAATTAAGAAAAAGAAAGTAGCAACAAGGATAATCAAGGGACCAGCCGGAAATCCAATTGCTTTAGAAACTAAAATTCCGAAAAAAGAACTTGTCGCTCCAAATAATAGTCCAAAAAGAGAAAATTGAAATAAATTTTTGCTTAAATTTCTGGCAATGGCAGCTGGTATAGCGATTAAGGCGACGGTTAGAAGCCCACCTACCATTTTTACACCCAAAGCAATAATTATGGCAATGGCAGCTAAATATAAAAAATTATATTTTTTTACGTTAACCTTTTCAGATTTAGCTAAGTCTTCGGAAATACTAATTAAAACTACTTTATAATAAATTCTTTTAATTATTAAAAAGAGAGAAAGGCACAAAAAACTCACCAAAAGTGTATCCCAAAAACCAACCTTTGAAATGTCACCAACTAAAGCGGTTTCTGCCTGTTCAATGGGTAAAAATAAAAAAGTAATAGCTACCCCAGAAGCAAAAACAATTGCAGTTAATGCTTCCATTGGCAATTTTGTTCTCATCTCAAACAGCCAAATCACAATTATTCCCAAGATAACAAAAGGGAAAGCGCCTAAAGAAACATCAAAGCCGTAAATAAGAGCCAAGGCAATTCCCGGTAAAGTTAAATGGCCGAGAGGACCAGCTACCAAAGCCATCTTTTTTGAAAGCATTAAAGTTCCCAAATATCCAGCAACTCCTCCAATAAAAATTCCGGCTATTAAACTCAGTAAAACTTGTTCCATAATTTTTAATGTCTATGATGCTCGTAGAATTTTACTTCTTCACCATAAAGTTTTCGTAAAGTTTCTAAAGTCAAAACTTCTTTGGGAATACCTCGACAAATTGGACATTTATTTAAACAAATCACAAAATTGGAAAATTTAGAAACAACGCTTAAATCATGAGTGACTAGCAAAATTGTTAACTTTCTTTTTTCTTTCAGTCTGGCTAATAAAGCGTAGATGGTTTCTTCACCACTAATATCAATCCCGGTGGTCGGTTCGTCAAAAAGCAAAACATCGGGATTTCTAATTAAAGCCCAGGCAACTAATATTCTCTGAAATTGCCCTGAGGATAAGTCCCCCATTTTTTTATTTAAAAAATCTTCGTTTAACCCTACCAAGCTCAAAATTTCTTTTGTTTCTTTTTCTTCCGTTCCTTTTAATTTGAAAAATTCTTTTATACTTAAAGGAATGTCTTTTATAAAAGGCAATCTTTGAGGAACATAACCAATTTTTATTCCTGGCATCCACTCAATTTCTCCTCTATATGGCAAAACTCCTAATAAAGTTTTCAACAAAACCGTTTTTCCCGCTCCATTCGGCCCCAAAATAGTCAAAACATCGCCTTTTCTCACTTCAAAAGATAAATCCTTGATGATTTCTTCGTTTTCCAACTTCACATTTAAATTTTTTACTTTTAAAATAGTCTTTGGCATTTTAAATTTCAATTATTTTGGCCACACATGTTCATGGCAATGGCCAAATTCATAAGGAAATTCAAACACAATTTTAATAGAAACTCCATTTAATTTCCCTTCGTAAATAAGTCTCTTTCCAAATTCTTTAAAACCATAAAGGTCAAACCCAAATCTTTCTGTACCGTTTAAAAGAAAATGCATATCATAAGAATTGATACTATATCTCGCTCCTTTAATATCACATTTCAATATTGCTGATTTTTTAGATTGATCGAAATCAATTTCAAAATTTTCAGCAGATACTCCAATTAAACTTTTTTCCAACCCTTCTATTAATTGAGACTCAAATTCTTCTCGATTTTCCAAAATTAAAGAGAAATCGTCTCCGGAATAAAAGGAGATTTCTTGATATTTAATAATTTATCCTTTAACTGTTGTTTTAATTTCGTCCTTTATCTTTTTTATCTCTACTTCTTTCACTGCTTCTAATTCTTCACCTTTTTGAGGTAGGGACTGTTTTACTGATAACTTTATCGGCTGAATTACTGACAAAGGCTGTTTAGTATAATTTATTACAATGGCAAATACTCCAATTGCTACTAAAACTACAATTAATAAAAATAGGTTTGATTTTTGTATATTATTCAGTTTTAAATAATAACCACTGATTTTTTCGACCTCTCAATTTGAGTAAATTATAACTTCCTTTTAATTTTTTGCCTTTTAACTTAAATAAAGTTCTGTCTTTAGTTTTTTTAATCAATTCATATTTCCCTTTATCAAAAATTTTAACAGTTCCCGCGCCATATAAACCTTCTGGAATTTTGCCTTCGAAATCAATATAATCAACCTGGTGATCTTCGACAGCGATAGCTAATCTTTTCACTCCTACTTTCTCTGGCACTCCTTTTGGAACAGCCCAAGATTTTAAACCAACTTCTTTACCTTCCGTAGTTTTAGCTACAGAGGGCATCTCTAATCTTAAATCGTGGTGATGACCGGCTTTCTTAGCATAGTGATTATGGATTACAAATCTATTTTTTGAAACTTTCTCTACTTTTCCTTTGGGCTCTGACGTCTTTTCAAATCTCCTTTTTTGCCAATATTTTTTTAAAGAGTTCATTTGAATTTTTCCAAAACTTGGAAATCTTTTTTAAGAATTTCTTTCATATTAGAATTGTAGGTTACCACAGCCGGATGATAAAGGGGAATGATTTTAATATTTTGAAAGAGCGAGTTAACTTCAAAAACTTTACCATGGATTTTGCTAATTGGCTGAATCGCATTTTTTAATCCAAATTTTTCCATTAAAAATTTCATTGAAAACCGTCCCAAGGAACAAATGACTTCTGGCTTAATAATCTCAATTTGTCTTTCCAAATAAGGACCAAAAGCTTGTATCTCTTCTGGTTTCGGGTCACGATTACTTGGGGGTCTAAGTTTTACTATATTAGTCACATAGACTTCTTTTCTTTTAATCCCGACAGATTCTAATAACTCATCCAGCACTTTTCCAGCAGCTCCACAGAATGGATGTCCACTAAGCGACTCATAATAACCCGGGGCTTCTCCCGATAGTATTATCTTTGCATCCAAAGAACCTTCTCCAAAAACGGGATATGTTCCTTCTCGATACAGAGAACGTCTCTTACAAAAATCTAAACATTCATTTTTTAATTTTTCCATCTCTTTTTCTTTTTTCATCTTCTCCACAATCAAATTTCAATTATTCGCCCCGCTCCTCCTTCAATATATTTTTGAGGATATAATTTCTTAAGTTCGGCTTTATGTTGAGTGCAATGAGTGGGGCAAATTAATTTTAAATTTTGGAATAATTCGAATTCAGAAAATCCGTGCATTCCTCCAATAACCCCATAAATTTCCCCAAATTGTTTTGCGGCATTTAAAATATTTCCCATATATGGATGAGAACAACCAACAATCAAAACAACTCCTTTTTTAGTTTCAACTCCCATGCTTTGTTCTATTCCATCTAGTTCACCAGTAGAAAAAACATTTTCATGAATTTTGGTTGGTTTTTCTATGCTAATAATTTCTCTATTTTTCAATCCATGAAATGAAGGTGGAATATAAATTTTAACTTTTTTATTTACATTTAAGAAATCAGGAAGTCCTCCGGTATGGTCAAAATGCGCATGAGAAATAAAAACTTCATCAATTGAATTTGGCTCAATTCCCAGTTTTTCCATATTGCTAAGCAAAATTCTTCCATTTCCACCAGTATCAAACAAAATCTTGGGAGTATTTTTTGCCTCAACTAAGGCAGAAAAACCCCAATCAGCTTGGAGGTCTTTTCTGTAAGCGGTATTGTCGTAAACAATGGTGATTTTCATATAGAGTAAATTAACCTTTATAAAAAGGTCTGGCTGGACAACTTCCATCAGGGCAACCCCCAAAATCATTATTTTCTTTTTTACCCAAACTAAAGATTGAGAATAGCTTTTTTAACTCTTTAGCATTACATTTTGGGCACTTTATTTCTTCCTCTCCTAACACCAATTCTTCAAATCTATGCCCACATTTTTGACATTTGTATTCGTAAATTGGCATATTTAAAATATTATTTTACAAAAAGTCCACAGAAGCAATGGCCGTCTCGCTCAATTTCTTCCCGTTGCCACTTACAGGGACAAATCTTGGGGCGGTCTTCTTCTTTATTCCCGGTGATTCTCCGGCAGGGACAATATCTAGCACCGTACTTTTCTTCGTTAGCCAAAAGTCCTTTGATTAATCTTTCTACTGCTTCTCTATCCGGATTTAATTTAAGTCCATTCTTTTCAGCATATTCTTGATAGCCTTGAATTATTTTCTCTATCTCCTCTGGCTGTTCTTTTTCTGAAACATCTCTTAGCATCTTATTTAATATTTCTCTTACTACCGGCTCTGGCCTGACTCCCACAAATCCGCTTACTGGTTTTCCTCCTCTAAAAAGCACCACCATCGGGATCTGGTTAATTCCTAATCTTTGAGCAACAATGGGAACATTATCTAAATTAGCTTTGGCCAAAATAAATTTATCTTGGTAGTCCTGAGCTACTTTTTCCAAAATTGGAGTTAACACAAAACAGGGCATACACCATTGTGCCCAAAAATCAACTAAAACCGGCTTTTCAGTCCGTTGAATTTCTTCTTCAAAATTTTCATCGGTCAAAGTAATCATTTTAAAAAATCAAAATTTAATAGTTTGCCTTTTGAATAGAACTCAACTAATTTTTTTGAATAAGGAATTTCTCTTTTAATTTTTATTTTAAATTTTTTAGCAATTTTTTCAATTCCTTCTTTATTCCCTAAATCTGCCTGATTTAAAATTATTTTAGCTGGTACTTTAAGTTTTCGGCATAAATCCAAAATTAAATTTAAATCATACTTCCCCATTGGAGTAGGTTCGGTAACACAATAAGCTAAATCGCAATCTAATAAAGCCGAAATTACCGGGCAATGAGTGCCAGCCGCTGTATCAAATAAAACAAAATCTGCCTTTTCTTTTTCGGCAAATTTTAGAGCAAATTTCTTAACCTCAATAACAACTGGCCCTGTTTCTTCTAAGCCCGCCTTAGCCACTCCGGTAATCAACCAAAAATTCTTTAAAATCTTATTAACAAAAATTTGTCCGACTTCCTCTTTTTTGGGCTCAATTGCTTTATAAGGGCAAACTATCCAACAAGCTCCGCAGCCAGAACATAAGTCTTTAATAAATATTGGGTACTTCCCCGGAGCTTGGAAAATAGCATTGCTACGACAGGTTCTCGAGCATAAACCGCATTTTTTGCATTTTCTTTTATTTAGCTTTGGAAATTCAGCATAAACTCTCTTTTGAGGTTTTCTTAATTTCTGACCCAATAGCAAATAGTCATTCGGGCATTCAACATCGCAATCGCAAAGGATAACTTTTTTCCCTTCCTTAACTAATTTATTGGCTATCAGAACAGCAACCGTTGACTTCCCCACCCCTCCTTTTCCTCCGCTTATGGCCAGCTTTTTAACTTTCTCTTTCATTTTTTCTTTTAATTTCTTCTAAAATATGAATAAGGTTTTTCTCTGAAGGAATTATTTTAACTTCGATGCCAAAGTTTTCTAAATTTTGCTTGGCATTATCACCAATCTGCTGTGTTAAAACTTTATTTGTTCTTACTGCCTTGGCAAATCTTGCTCCGTGAGGAGAATTTTCTTCAAAGTAGGGATTCTTAATCACTTCTTTTGCTAAAATATTTTCATCTTTTTTATCTATAACTAAATATTTATCTGCTCCAAAAAGAGAACTGATTCTTTCTCCTTTAAGAGGAATAATAATCCTTTCTCCCAACTTCTTAGGACCGATTTGTTCAAAACCCTCAAGTTCCCCTATTCTTCTACCGAGCTTTGGCAAAACAACAGTTCTGGCCATTTGATAAGCTTCAATAGAAATAACTATCTGCTTTAATTCTGGAATATTTTTGAGCAATCTTTCTTCTAAGGTATCTGTTATTTTTTGAACATCTTCAACTTTTAATTTTGGAGGAAGCTTAATTTTGATTTCAGAAAAATTGACTGCTCCAATTCTTCTGGTTCTTAATTGAGAGATTTCTATTTTGTGGGAAGAACAAATCTTTTTAATTCTCTCTTCCACGTCTTTATTAGCTACGTCCAGCAAAGAATCCGTAATCTCTCTTCCCACTTGGAACGCCTCATAGAGAATATAACCGCCAATAAATAGAGCAATTATGGCATCAGCTGAACTGAAATATTTAACCAAACTAAGTCCCACTAAAACACCAATCGAAGAAAGAGCATCGGCTCTTGAATGTTCAGCATCGGCCACCAGAGCTAAGCTTTGGTGCTTTCTTCCATAATGAAATTTTAATCTGGCTAAGATTTCAGTAATTAAAATGGAAAAAACTACCACCGCTATTGCCCCAACACTAAGTTTGACTATTTTTTCTCCAAAAAACCCAATAATTGCTTCATACAAAATCCAAATACCAGAAACTGCCAAAAGTATTGCTACTAAAAAACCAGCTAAACTTTCTGCTTTCCAATGGCCATAGGGATGTTTTTCATCTACTGGCTTTCTGGCTGTCTTTAATCCTAAAAAAGTAACAAAAGAAGAAAAAACATCCAATCCAGAATGCACTCCGTCTGCTATTAAAGCTACACTACCAGTTAAGAAACCAAAAATTAGCTTAGAAATTCCTAAGCCAAGATTCACAAAAGTACTAACTATTGAAACAGACTGAGGGTTCATAGACAGCTAAAAGGGACTTTATCTTCTTCCTCGACCCCTACCTCCAAGACCTTTCTCTCTTTGACCGAATCCTGATCCAAAACCAGGCCCATAGGGTACAGCTTCTGTCGCCTCCCGAAGTTTTCCCTTTTGATATTCTTGGAAAACATCTCGCACTTTCATTCCTGGGCTACCAAGAAAAATCTTTATTCCAGAACTGCCTAAAACCATAGAGGCGTTAGGTCCAATATTTCCAGTAATTACCGCCTTAACTCTCTCTGCAGCTACAATTTGAGCAGCCGTAATGCCAGCGCCCCTCATCGCCTGCACCCCAGTATTCTTAATTGCCTTAATTAGTTCTCCTTTATCATCAACAATCAAAAAATATATCGCTCTCCCGAATCGAGGATCTAAAGATGAATCTAAGTTATTATCAGTAGCACTAATACAAATTTTCATGAAACTTTATTTTATCTAGCTCTCGTCATCCTATTACCACACTTTGGGCAAACTTCAGTATAGCAAGGCACTCCTCTCTTATGAGGAATTCTTGCTTGACATCGCGGGCATACACAAAAATTTCCGGGCCCTAAACCAAAACCACCGGGTTGGCGACCGCGGCCGCCGCGACCAGGGACTCTAAATCTTCCTCCGGGAGGAATTGGTGGAATTTGTTCATTTGGCATATTAATTTCGAAGAAATCAAGGTTCTGCCGAGCGTTAGCGAGGCATGGTTCTTATCTCTTCTTTTTCTTAGTTTCTAATTCCTTCATTCTTTCTTCAATGGCTTTTATTTCTTCTCGCAATGCTTTCAGTTCTTCGCTTAGCATTCCTTTTTCTTCTTTTGGTGTTGGTGGTTGAAAAGGATACTGAGGTGAATAAGGATAATCCAAGTCATAAGGTGGAACCGTCCACCAACCAGGCCCTCTCCAACCTCTGCCCCATCCTCGACCAAAACCTCTTCCCCGACCAAATCCATAAGGGTGTAGATAACCAGGATAAGGATAGCCAGCGCAGTAACCTAATCCTCTTCCGGTCATTGGTCCAAGTCCCCTTGGACCTGTTCGATCTCCTAATGGCATAGTATTTTAAAAATTAAATTTAAACAAAGTCGACCTTTCTGTTATAAGTATATATTCATAACTATGGTCTGTCAAGTTCTTAATATCCACAGTCAAAAAATCTCTTATTTAAACCATTTTTATTCCCTCCAATAATATAAGTTGAGTCTTTCCCGCTTATAGAAATTGTTTTAACAGGACTCACTAATTACTCCTCCTCCTAAGACTTCCTGGCCTTTGTAAAAAACTACTGACTGGCCAGGAGTGATTGCCCGCTGGGGCTGAGTAAACCTTAAACTAACTTTAGACTTTAAACTTCGGGTAATTACGGTTGAAGCAGGTTCGTGACGATAGCGAATTTTTGCTCTTATTTTTAAAGGAAGTTTGGGAATTTTCCCAGAAATCCAATTAACGTTTTTAGCAATAAGTTCTTTTCTGTATAAATCATTTTCATTCTTAGTAATAATTAAAAGGTTCTTTTTTAAATCTTTATCTAAAACATAATAAGGATTGCCCGCCGAAGCTTTAGCGAAGGCGGGACCGCCTGGTAATCCTATCCCCTTTCTTTGCCCGATAGTATAAAACCATAATCCCTGATGCTCGCCAATTATTTTTCCTTCTTTACTGATAATCTTCCCTGGCTTTTCTTTAAGATGAAGCTTCAAAAAATCATTAATGGTAGCCTGAACAAAACAAATTTCCTGAGATTCTGGAATTTTCAAAATAGGCAATTTAAATTTTTTTGATATAATTCGAACTTGAGTTTTAGTATAATCTCCGATGGGAAATAAAATATGTTTTAATTGTTTTTGATTGAGCTGCCATAAAAAATAAGATTGGTCTTTCTCTTTGTCTTTTCCTTTTAACAAATGAGTTCCGTCTTTTTCTTTTTTCAGGCACGCATAGTGACCAGTAGTTATATAGTCTGCATTCAAAGAAAGAGCTTTTTCTAATAATAATCCAAATTTTATTTCTTTGTTACAGACTACGCAAGGGTTGGGAGTTAGTCCTAATTTATATTCTTTTAAAAAGAAATTAATAACTCTTTCTTTAAATTCCCTTCTTAAATCTAAAACTAAAAGCGGAATCCCAAGAATTTTAGCAACTTTTTTAGCTCTCCTTTCGCTTTCTCTAAATCGAGGTAAATCAGCCAGCTTCATGAAAACTCCTGTTACCTCGAAACCGGCTTTTTTTAACAGAGCGGCCGCCACCGAACTGTCTATCCCACTAGACATTGCAACCACAATTTTCCTTTTACTTAAATTCTTCATACTTTTAAAAATCCACTGACAATTAAATCTATCGCCTCCTTTTCAGTCAACCCCCTCATCCTCAAATAAGTTAATTCTTCCTCTGAAACTTTTCCAATTGAGGCTTCATGAGTAATTTGAGCTTTCTTGTTTTGACAAACCAATTGAGGAATCAAAGAAATTTTGGCGGTTTTGTCAACCAACAATCCCTGACAATCCAAATGTCCTTTTCCTGGCGAGGTGGCAAAAATCTGACTAATTGCCTCAATCTGGCTCTTTTTTCTTCCAACTAATCTCAATCTAACAACTGTCTGAGAATTTTTGCCTTCTAAAAAAACAGTGTCTTTTACCTTTGTTTTGGAATTTAAAGAATTAATAATAAAATTTAAATTTGAGGAGGTATTTTCCCCACTATGAATTGTGGTCTTGAACTCCAAATTTTCTGGAGGAAATAAATTTCGATAATTGTAAATTAAACGAGCGCCTTTCTCCAAAGTAAATTCATAATCCGCCTGAACATTATCTTTCTCGCCCCATTTATGAATATGATTATATTCTAAAAAAACTCCCTCTTTGAGAATAAGTTTTCCTCTGGCTAAATGTTTACCACAAAGAAATTTCTCTTTAGCATTACAAATTACATTGGCTCTAACTTTGATATTTTTTTCAATCACTAATAAATTTCTTAAATCCTGGGAAATTTTTGGTGAGGCAATGGTAATACAAGTAGTCAAGGGGAAATCTATTTTTCTTTTGACCCAAATAAAATATCCTTCTTTTGGTTTTTCTCCGAAAAATTTTCTTGTCCAAGCAAATTTCTGCCAAGCTTCGGAACTTGGCAAAATGGTTACTCCTCCTATCTCAAAAATATTTTTGACCTCGTGGTCAATCTGCCAATAATGAACCCGCCCAAATTTCTTTTCAGGAAACTTTGGCGGATAAACATTTTTTACATTTTTCATAGTCATATTTTTTAATAGTCCTTAAAATTTTTCGAAAATCTCTTCCTTTACAGATAATTTTCCCATTTAACATTACATTGGTTAAATTTGGTTTCAGAAACTGTAAAATTTGTCCCAAGTGAGTAATTAATAAAACAGAAACTCCTTTATCAACTAATTCCTTTTTTATCATTTTTGCCACTTTTTCCAATCTTTTTATATCTAAACCGGAATCAATTTCATCAAAAATCACCAATTTTGGGTTCAAAGATATGACTTGCAAAAGTTCTGAGATTTTTTTCTCACCGCCTGAAAGATCTAGATTTACTTCCTTTTCCAAAAGAGATTTCGCTTCCTCAATTTCTATTTCCCGCTGAGAAATTCTCTCCAATACTTGAGAAAGCTTTACCCCTTTTATTTTTGGGGGGGATTGCCAAGCTAAAGCCATCCCCAATTTTACTCTCCTTTCAGGAGAAAATTTTGTAACTTCTTTCCCCTCAAAAAAAATTCCCCCTCCAGTTATTTTATATTTTGGATTTCCTATTATTACCTGGGCAAAAGTGCTTTTCCCTGAAGCATTTGGACCCAAAAGGGACTGAATTTCTCCTCTTTTTATTTGAAAACTCACTCCCTTTAATATCTCTCTCTCATTAGCCTTTGCCTTTATTTTTTTGATTTTAAGTAAAATTTTTTTCATGAGTTTATCTTGCAAATAAACTGCAAAGTACTAGTCATTTTTTTTAATTTCTTCTCACATAAATTCATTTAATCATTATTACAAATTTTTACTTATTTTAAAAGCTCGCGAGCGAAGCTCGCGAGCCGGGACTCCAGTATGACTGAATAATCTCAAAACTTATATTGGAAAAGTGAAAATACTCTATACTAAACTGCACCTTTCTCTTGAGCGTACTTTCTCCAGGTCTCTGAAATAGAAGGTTCAATAGCATCTAACTCACTAAGAATTTTTTCTTTAAGCTCTGAAGTTGCTATCTCCTCTTTCTCTCTCGCTAATTGTAGTACTGTATTTAAAACCTGTTCTATCACCTCTTTTTTTCGCTCTTCTGGAAGATTAGTTCTTTGGGCAGCACCTGTAATTGCTCTTCTAATCTTTTCAGTATCAAAAGGTTCCTTTGTTCCATCTCTTTTTATAACAAAGTTGGCCATAATCACTAAATCTTTTTAATTAATTATCCTCGCCCGACCTTTTTTTGCTATTATTCTCCTTTTATTCTAACACAATAAAAAAACCAAGAAAAACTCTCGGTACGAAGACTCGCCTGTCTAAACGATGTTAGAACCTATTTCCTTTTTTAATAAACAACACTATACTACCTACCATACCAACCAAAAAAACCAAAGGAGAAACAAAAATTGCAACAATAAAGGAAAATACATGGAAAACCTCCATTAAATAGCTAAGTGCAGCAATACGACTAGTAATTATGCCTAAAGCATAGAAAGCATTATGCAAAAAGATAAAGATAAAAATTCCTGCAGCAGAAACTCCTGTTAATATTAAAAACTTTTTTAATTTTCCTTCTACTTTCTCCTTTATAGTCAAAAATATCAATGCTATACCTAACAAAGAGAAAATAATAAATGGTAATAAAAAAAGAAGAGAGCCTCTAAATAACTCTCTAACTGCTGGAATAAAAAATTCACTTACTATCAAAAGAAAAACCCCTACTAATGCCCAAAAGATTGATATTAGAGATTTCTTCATTACAATATTATACCACAAAAGCACCCATAGCAATAACAAACTAAATCAACTTTAGTCTTGCCTTTTTTCCCGGTTTGCTAAATGGAGTGCCTGATTTCTTGCCCACTCTTCTGCTTTTCTTCCAGCCTCTTTATATTTTGGAAATATCCATTTTAAAGTCGGTAAAATAATTTCTGTTAAGCCGAGGCCAAGACACATAATTCCTATATTTATATTCCCTTTCCTTTTCCATAAGTAAAAACCCAAAAGCATAATTAACACTCCTACTATTAAAAGAAGAACAAATATTAATATGTACTTAATTCTTTCCTGTTGTCTCTTTTTGCTTGCTAATTTTTTGACTAAAGCTGCAAAAAAAGCATTTTTCTTTTTGTGCTCCTGAGTAAGCTCTTCTTCCAAATTCACTGTTCTCTGTTCCATCTGCTGAATCTGCTCCTCTTTTATAATCTTTTTCCGTTGTAAGACTCTTTTAATATCCAAAGCTAATTCTCTGTCATATCTTGATTTACCAAGCATGCGTGCCCTAGCAATTTTATTGGCCAAGGCCTTAATTTCTTCCTTTGCCAATTCTTTAGACCTTTCCTCAATATCAATAAGTTCAATAACATCTTCAACCATATACAAGTCTTCTGTAACTTGAATTTCCGCCTCAATCAATTTACTGAGCAGAGGAGCAAAATTATATGGATCATATTTGGGACCAGTATCATAAATTGCCAATAATTGGATCATTGTGCCCAATGAAAGCCATGCTGGAAAATAAGTGATAGACCACTTCCGCGAAAGATTCTGCATAGATCTATCGGCCGTTAGAATCCAGGTTTTTGGATTACTTTTCCGTAGAAAATCAACAACGGAATCTAAAGCCACATCGTGGTTAATAGAACTTTTTCGTTTTGGCCAGGAATAATACTTTAACCATTCTTTTTCTACCTCCCTCTGCCTTTCTGTATAATTTTCACTTTCCTTGACTACTCTATCAATTTCTGGATTATCCTCCATCTTGATTTTAAGATTTCCCATTTTGGTGGGAGGATTTTTAATTTCTTCAAAAAAGGCTTTGTAATCTCTTACGGTATCATAACCTCTTGCAATTGCTACTAAAGCAAATTGGTCTCTCGAATCCTTCATTACTTCTCTGAAAGTCTTCTTGGGCAAAATTTTCAGGAGCTTTATTAATTTTTCTCTCTCCCTCTTTACTACAGTATCGTATTCTTCCTTTGTTCTCTTAGTAATACGTAAAGAAACTCCTATGTCTTTTAAGGATTCAGCTATGCCGACAAATCTTTTGTCGTTAGGATCCTCCTTCAATACTATCCCAAACAACATATTTGTATCAAAGAATAGTTGTCCGCCTCTAAATTTATTAATTGCCATTGGATCTGGTCCTACACCGGCAACTACTAATTTCGCAGAAAGCATAGCTTGGGTATATGACCAAATCTGAGCTGTATTTATCTGCTCATTAGAGCTTAGCAAAAACTGACGGAAACCAGTTAGAAGCTCCTTTGAATAAGGTTCCAAACCGCATTTCTTAATTGAATGAGAAAGTATTTTTTCTAAAAAGCTTTTTGCTGGTAATTCAACTATTTTCTTACAATAAATGGTCTTCACCCATATTTCACCGTAAGCACCAAAAAAATCTGCACAGGCGGACCTAAACCATTCAGCCAGTCTTTTGTAATCAATTTTTCTGCTAAAATAATTCTCTAAAATCTTTTTAGTCCTCAATTGGCTGTTTTTTAAATCATTTTCTATTTGCTCTATTGCTTTATTTGTTAAAAACCACCTGTCTATTGATTCCTGCCAAATTACAGCTTCTTTATCTTTTAAAAATTCGAGCCCCTCTAAAATATCATCTTTTGGCATTTTTTTAACCTCAACCAGATGAGCTACCTCTTCAGCGATTTCTTCAAATATAAGTCCTCGTCCATTTTTGACAAAGAGTACCTTTGCAATAATTTCACCTATGGCTCGCGCCCGTAGAGAAGCTGAGCCTAAATCATAATACAAATGAATAGAAGTTAATAGTTGTTTAAGTAGATTGGCGGTCATAATACCTTATATTATATTACATCTGTAAAAAAAGTCAAAAAATTATACTGGTTCAGGTTTATACTATATAAATCTAAACAGCTTTCAAAAAATCACCGATTTGGCGATTTTTTGATTAATAATTTAGTCCGAAGAAAGGTTATTTCCTGACTTTAAACATCTTTCCGTGGCCAGGAATAATATAATCTGCAATTTCTAAAATCTTTCTTCTACTTTCCTCTAACTCCTTCTCATTTTTTACATAAGGGTCTTTATGTTGCATTAAGCTCTTTTTGTCAGTCCTTTGCTCCTGACCGTCTGTCCACCAAAAAACATCACCAACTATTGCGACTTTCCCCAAGTCTTTAGTTTGAACCAAAACAGAACAATGAAACATATCATGGCCAGGGGTACTAATTATATTTATATCAGTTCCTGGAACTTTACCTTTGTGGGCTTCTATCTTCCCATCCCACGAAAAAATGTCGGTATTATCCATGATTTTAGCATTCTCAAAAATCCCGGTTAAAAGTGTGTGGTCTAAATGATAATGAGTTAAAATTACATAGTTGATTTTATCTAGAGATAAATTTTCTTCTCTTAAAGCTTCCAGTAATAGTTTCCTGTCCATTCCAGGATCAACAATAATATTTAAATTACCTTCTTTGATTAGAGTAGCTGTTGAAGAAGCAAATTCAGCATTATTTTCTTCTCTTGCATATCCCTGGATTAAAACTTTTACTTTATTCATATTATTTTATTAATTTTTTATTTCATAGCTCTATTTTACCTTACCCTACTACTCACTAATCTTACTTAAATCTCCCTTAAGAACAATAGGTCTTACTCCTAAAATTTCTTCTTTATAAGACAACTCTGGAATCTCATTTAAAAGATAGATTTTCTTTTTAAGGAAAAAGGCAATGCCAATTTCCATTAAGGTATTGCCTCCAATATAACCTTTAACGTCATTTTTATCGTAATTCGCAACTAAAATAGCATCCGACCAGGCAATTTTATCGAAATGCTTAAGAACGGCTTCGGCCTTCCTGTCCCAAACCCATTTCTCATCATCGGCTGCAATCTTTCTTATCTTATAATACTTTGTAACCGAAATTGGTTGTCCTTTTTCGCCTTTTAATTTAGATGGCCATATCTTTACTTCGTGCCCTAATTTTTCTAATTTTTCTTTTACAGAAAGCACTTCATCTTGAAATGCAACACTGCCACAAATTGTTATTTTCATAAAGTTAATTTATCCTTCCTTATAACCTATTTCTCTTAACATCTCAACGATCACCTCTAAAGGAATGCCCCCTAAGAGATTATAATAACTTCCTTCTATTCTTTGAACAAATGAGGCACTGATATGTTTAACAGGGTCATATCCTAAAGCATAAGTATTAAAATTAGGGTCTTCCTCAAGGTATTTATTAATCTCTCCCTCAGACAAGTTTCTCATAAAGACTTCTGTTTTAACCACTCTTGAAATCGTTTTATTTGTAGCTGTATTAACCATATAAAGCCCCGTATAGAATTGATGGTTATTTCCAGAAAGAGCTTTTAATCTTTGGAAATCTTCTTCTTTTGATTTTGGTTTTTCAAGAATTTGTCCGTTAAAATAAGTTACTGAATCCATTCCAATAACAATAGCGTCAGGATGATTATTGGCTACTGCTTCAGCTTTTAATTTTGAGAGTTGTTTCACTAATTCTTCAGGATTGTTTCTTTCTACTTGAGATTCATCTACATTACTACCTTCTACCTTAAAATCAATTCCTAAATATCCAAACACCTCTCTGCGATATGGGGAAGTTGTAGCTAAAATTATCTTGGTCATATACTTTATTCTACCAAAAAACCGCCTTATTGGCGATTTTTTCTTTGTTGTTTTCCAGGTTTTTGCCACTAAACTCGCTTCTTGACAATTATTTAATAATTTACTATAATTTCTGCCAGAAAGGAGGTGTTCAGATGGCTAATCTGAATATGATATTTCAGCATGCTCTCCCTCAAGAAGAAGCCCTAGAACGTATCAAACGTCTTTTTGAAGAATTGAAAGCCGATCACTCTGATCAAATCAGTGATCTCCAGGAAGAATGGTTTGGTAATAGCGGCGACTTCAGCTTCACTGCAAGGGGATTTTCAATATCGGGGAGTATAATTGTGGGCACATCAACTGTGAAGCTCGCTGGTACCCTACCCTTTGCCGCCGCTCTTTTCAGGGGAAAGATTGAAAATGCCATCAGGGAGAAGGTGCAAACCTTGCTCGCGTAAGTACGCGTAAACCAAAGCTATGGGCGGAGACTATCTCTTATCCGCCCTTTTGTTTTAACATAAAAATCGCCAGATAGGCGATTTTTAATGTGTCTCTAAATAAGAATCTCCTTCTTTAAAATTAATTTTAAAACAAAACATTCTGAAGGGAGAATCCTTTTTATTTCTAAAAGCATGTAATTCTTTCTTATTTATCTTGATTAAATCTCCTTTAAAAATTTTTACTTCTTTATCTTTTAATTTTAATACTCCGTTACCCTCTAAAACATAAAAGATTTCGTTTGTAAACTGGTGCTTATGGAGAGGTATATCGCCCAAAGGTTCAATCATTATTTCTTCTACTAAATTTATCTTATTTTTTAATTTCTCTAAAATAACCTTCTTCCTATAACTTTTTCCTCTAATCCATTTATACTTTTTGGCCTCAAAATATTTCATATATTTTAGTCTACCAAAAAATCGCCGATTTGGCGATTTTATTAGCTG
>CAZKCU010000005.1:0-30103 GCA_964551595.1 uncultured Candidatus Saccharibacteria bacterium | reverse complement strand
AAGAGAGATAACTCGCGCAGTTGGGAAACCAGAACTTAGTGAACCGACCGTGGTTAGTAGAACCGCGGAAGATTATCAGCTAAAAGTTACCCCGGGGACAACAGGCTAGTAGGGCCCGAGAGTTCACATCAACGGCCCTGTTCGGCACCTCAAAAATTCGCCGACAAATCGGGGTGCTACAGCAGTAATGCTGTACCAAAAAATTGGCTTATAACGATGAACTCCAAACTCTTTTATGTTAAAATAAAAGAATGGACAACATCGTGGGAAGTCTTACTCAAGAACAAAAATCGATTATTATTGGATCAATTTTAGGTGATGGATATTTACGAATTGTTCCTGGAAGAAAAAATGCTTTTCTCGAAATCAATCATAGTATTTCTGAGAAAGATTACGTTGATTGGAAATATCAGAAACTCAAAAACTTAATAAAGAGTCCACTGAAAATTAGAAAGGGTAGGGGCAGAAGAATTGCTTATAGATTTTTTACCAGACAGCATTCAGAAATAACAAAGCTTTACCACAAATTTTATCAAGACAAAGAAAAAATTATTCCCAAACTAAAACTTAATTCATTAATGGTGGCAGTGTGTTTTATGGATGATGGAAGTAAGAGTTACCGAACTTATTATCTAAATACTCAGTGCTTCGATTATTTATCACAGAAAAAGTTAGTTCAGGCGTTAAAAGAACAATACGAGATTGGTAGTTCGTTGAATCGCGATAAAAAATATTACCGTATTAGAATAAAACAAAATAGCGTAGAGAAATTTAAGGAATTAATTCGGAATCATATAATTCCTAGCATGGAGTATAAACTTGGGTAATGACCCCGTAGAGACTTTCGAAGCACATAACATTTTATGTGTTCGAGGATAGTAGTTTAAACTACTATAATACGCCAACGCCCAAAAAAAATTTGGGATGAAGATATAGTCCACACTATTAGAAATAATAGAACAAGTACGATGTCGGCTCAACGCATCCTGGGGGTGAAGCAGCTCCCAAGGGTTTGGCTGTTCGCCAATTAAAGCGTTACGCGAGCTGGGTTCAGACCGTCGTGAGACAGGTTGGTCCCTATCTACCGCAGGCGGCGAGTCTTGAGGGGAGTTGGTCCTTGTACGAGAGGATCGGACTGAACTGACCTCTGGTCTACCAGTTGTTCCGCCAGGAGCATCGCTGGGTAGCTATGTCGGGAACTGATAAGCGCTGAAAGCATCTAAGCACGAAGCAGGCCCCAAGATTAGGACTCTTAGATTCCTCAAAGATTATGAGGTTGATAGGCTGCAGGTGTAAGTGCCGTAAGGTATTAAGCCGAGCAGTACTAATAAATCATACTTAATTTTTTGGCTAGCAATTAATGATCACACAGCTTCCCTTTTTGAAAAGACCTTCTAGTGGCGGCTACACTGGAGTTGTCCCACCTGTTCCCATACAGAACCCCGTACAAAAAACGCACGCAATATTTTGTAGATGTTGTAAGGGGCCTATACTGAGAGTGCTCCACCCGTTCCCATACCGAACACGGAAGTGAAATCTCTCAAGGCCGATGATAGTTGGTTTTCACCTGCGAAAGTAGGTAGGCCTCTTACAATGTCTATAAGACAGCGTGCGTTTTTGTTACGGAGAACAGCACAGAAGCATGCCCCGTAGCGAGCTTTGCTCTGCTTCGGGGTGAAATACTCCAAGGCCGATGATATTGCCTTTCGGGGTGAGAAAGTAGGTAGCTGTCACCAGAGGGTCTTTTTCGTCCGCAACTAAAAAGGCAGGAAATAATAACCTGTCCTTTTATTTTGCCTAAAATTCGTCTATAATCTATAAAGATTTCAAGCTTTGCTTATAATCTATAAAGATTTCAAGGTTCTTGAGCCGAAGGCGAAAGGTTCTTATAATCTATAAAGATTTCAAGCTTTGCTTATAATGGATTAATTGATATGAAATTTACTTGGCTAAAAAGAAAAATTTTAATTAATTCAAGACTATATGTCTTTACACTTTAGCGAATCAAGGTTCTGCCGAGCGAAGCGAGGTATGGTTCTTATAATTGTTGGGCTTTTAGTGATTTTTTCTTTAAACTTTTTCCAGAAAGAGGTAAAAGGCTTTTTCTATCTTATATCTTCTCCAATTCAGAGAATTCTCTGGCGAGCAGGGGATGGGGTGTCTGATTTTTTTAAGACAATTTCTGAGATTAAAAATTTAAAAAAAGAAAATGAAGAATTGAGATTCAGAAATCAGGAGCTGATTTCTCAAATTGCTCAATTGATTGAATTAGAAAAAGAAAATAAACTTTTAAGGGAGGCTCTGGAAATTGGCCTGGAGAAGGAGTTTAAATTGTCCTTAGCCGAGGTGATTTCAAAAGATATATCTCAAGATTCTATTTTAATTAATAAAGGCTCTAAAGATGGCATTACGAATAACTTGCCAGTAATTGGGCAGCAAAAAACTTTGATTGGGAAGATTAGTGAAGTTTATGAAAATTTTTCAAGAGTTATCTTAATTTTCAACAAAGAAAGCTCTTTTGATGCCAAAATTTCAGACTCAGAAAACGATATTTCAGGGGTAATTAAAGGAAAAGGAAATCTTCAGCTTTTTCTCGATTTAGTACCCCGGGGAAAAGAAATTAAAGAAGGAGATTTTGTAATTACTAGCTCTTTGGGAGGAATTTTCCCCAGAGGGCTATTAGTCGGACAAATCGGAAAAGTATTAAGAAATGACATAGAGCCATTTCAACAGGCAAAAATTAGACCGGCTTTCGATATCAAAAAATTAGAAACTGTATTTATTATTAGCGATTTTTAATTTCGCGTATTCGTAGGAGCTTTGTGGTCTGTCGGTATCTGATACCGACAGACTATATTCTGAACTTAGGAGCTATGAAAAAAATTCTGATTCTAATTATAATTTTTTATATCTTAGCTCTCCTTCAAACCAGTTTTTTAATACATTTTAGTTTTTTTAA
Organism: uncultured Candidatus Saccharibacteria bacterium; assembly: GCA_964551595.1. Classification (GTDB taxonomy): domain Bacteria; phylum Patescibacteriota; class Minisyncoccia; order Minisyncoccales; family CAZKCU01; genus CAZKCU01. The sequence goes on along the minus strand of CAZKCU010000005.1, from coordinate 27,144 downwards.
CATAACTCCCAATTTTATTTTAATTGCGGTTTTACTTTTGAATCTTTTAGAAGAGCCCCGAAAAAATAATGGCATTTTTGGAGCAGTAATTTCAGGATTTTTTTGGGATATTTTTTCTAATAGACCTATTGGATTTCATATTTTAATTTTGGCAGGATTGGCAATCTTAATAAAAATAATTTTGAGAAGGTATGTTCAATTCCCCGTTGTCAAAAGATTTCAAATATAGGAAGCTTAAAAGAAATAAAGTGGAAATTGAGCCACAGGAAATTTTATTAGATACACTTGCCAGAAAAAAGGAAGAAGATTTTGGAATCTCAGAAAAAAAATTTGAAGTTCCACTTTCAAAAAAAGTCCTCTCGGCTTTTTACATTGTTTTTTTAATTTTAATTCTTATTCTTTTTGCCAAAACCTTTCAACTTCAATTTCTAAATGGCAAAAAGTTTTCGGCTTTAGCTGAAGGAAATAAATTTATTATTTATTCAACTCAGGCTACCCGGGGAGTAATTTATGATAAAGAAGGAAATCAATTGGTTTTCAATAAACCTTCTTTTGATTTAGCTTATACAGATGCTGAAAAATTAAGAACTTGCCTTTATCAGGACTCTGACTCTTCACTTTGCCCGGAATTTAAAGTTTTAAAGGAAGTTTCCATAATTATTAATAGGGACATTGAAGAGCTAAAAAAAGAAATTGAAAAATCTGAGCTATCAACAGTTTTAATTTCTAAAAATCTTGACCATCAGGCACTGATTTTGCTTGAGGCAAAAATTAATTCTAATGAACTTTCTGGTTTTCAAATCAGAAGAAATTTTGTTAGAGACTATAAAGAAGGTTTAAGTTTCGCTCATCTAATTGGACACATTGGAGAGATAGGTGCCGAAGAATTAAAAGCTGACCCCGAAAATTATTCGATTTTTGATTATATTGGCAAGGCTGGCCTTGAAAAATCTTATGAAGAAATTTTAAGAAAAAACTCTGGGAAGCTCCGCTTAGAAAAGGATGCTTTAGGAAATGTAATATCAAAAGAAATAATTCAACTGCCAGAATCTGGGAAAAGTTTAGTTTTGTGGTTAGATTCAGATTTGCAGAAAAAAATTGAAGAGGAAATTGGAAAAGTTCTCAAAAATGTCGGAGCTCAAAAGGCAGCGGCAGTGGCGATATCACCAAAAACTGGAGGAGTTCTAGCCCTGGTTAGTCTGCCAGGTTTTGATAATAATTTATTTCAAAAAGGTGTAGACCCTCAAGCTCTTGAGAGCCTTTTAAATGACCCGCTTGAACCTCTTTTTAATCGAGCGATTTCGGGCAGTTATTTGACAGGTTCTACCATAAAACCATTAATTGCTTCAGCTGTTTTAGAAGAAAAAATAATTTCGCCTCAAAAGAAAATTAATTGCCAGGGAAAAATTACAATTCCCAATCCTTGGGATCCATCTTCTCCCACTATTAAAAGAGACTGGAAGAGTCATGGTTGGACAGATATGAAAAAAGCCATTGCTGAATCCTGCAATGTCTATTTTTATACAGTTGGAGGAGGATATGAGAACCAGGAAGGTTTAGGTCCTACCAGAATCAAAAAATATCTTGAGTTTTTTGGTTGGGGAGAAAAAACTGGTATTGATCTTCCTGGAGAAGTAAAAGGTTTTATTCCTGATAAAGAATGGAAGAAAAAAACCTGGGGTCAAGGCTGGTGGGATGGAGACACCTACAATCTTTCCATTGGTCAGGGTTACCTTAAAATTACTCCTTTGGAGGTAGCTACTGGTTTTGCTTCAATAGCTAATGGAGGCAAATTATTAAAACCTCAAGTTGTCAAAAGTATTGTAGATAGTGAAAAAAATACAATAGAAGAATTTGAACCAAAAGTTATTCGAGAAGACTTTATTGGTCTTGAAAATCTTCAGATTGTTAGAGAAGGAATGAGGGAGGCAGTTACCTATGGCTCTTCGGTTATTTTAAATTCTTTACCAATTAAAGCTGCTTCAAAAACCGGAACCGCTGAATTGGGATGTGACAGCTACGGTAATTGCTACTATCACAATTGGGTTACCGTTTTTGCTCCCTACGATGATCCTCAAATTGTTTTGACCATTGTTATTGAAGATGTTAAGGGGATGCAAGCTGCCGCTTTACCAGCAGCAAAAGGAGTTTTAGAATGGTATTTCACTCGGGAAGCTAATTTTTAGGATACGCGCGCTTGCTCCAGCGACAAGCTCGCTCAGGTCCTCAGCAAATTAGTCGCTTCGCGACACCAAGCTAGTTTGCCTGCGGATGCTCCTAAAAAATTACTTCCCTCGTTTTTTGACCTTATTCGAAAAACAAGTTAAAATAAAAATATCATGGCTACGATTGATGAATTAAGAAAAATTAGGCTTAAAAAATTAAGGGCAATTGAAAAAACCGGATTTCCGGCTTACCCAGAAAAAACAAAAAGAACCCATAAAATTGAGGAGACTCTTAAAGATTTCTCAAAAATATCTAAAACAAAAAAAGAGGTGATTTTAGTTGGGAGAATTAAATCTCAAAGAAAGCACGGTAGAGCCACTTTTTTGCACATTGAAGATGGAACCGGGAAAATTCAGGCTTTCTTTAGAGAAGATAGGTTGGGAGAAAGAGGCTATAAATTTTTCTTAGATGATTTTGACATCGGTGATTTTATCGAACTTAGGGGGATTTTATTTAAGACCAAAAGAGGAGAAAAGACAATAGATGTCGCGGATTTTAAAATTTTGGCAAAATCTCTTTTACCTCTGCCAGAAAAATGGCATGGTTTAAAAGACATTGAAGAAAGATACAGAAAACGATATTTGGATTTGATTTTTAATCCCGGAGTTAAAAAGAAATTTGAGCTGAGGTCTGCCATTATTAAAGAAATAAGGGAATTTTTAGAGAAAGAAGGATTTTTAGAGGTGGAAACCCCAATTTTGCAGCCAATTTATGGCGGAGCCAAAGCCAAACCATTTAAAACTTATCTAAATGCTTTAGATTTAGATTTATATTTACGAATTGCCCCTGAACTTTATTTGAAACGACTTTTGGTTGGCGGTTTTGAGAAAGTTTATGAAATTGGCCGGGTTTTTCGAAATGAAGGGGTTGATAAGGCTCATAATCCAGATTTTACTATGCTTGAGTTCTATTTTGCCTTTGCTGACTATAAAGATTTGATGAAATTAACTGAAAGAATGTTTGAGAATTTGCTGAAGAAAATCTTTAAGACATTAAAGATTAAATATGAAGGAAAGGAGATAAATTTTAAAACTCCCTGGCCAAGAATGGAGTTTTCTCAGATTTTTAAAAAATATACAAAAATCAATTTAGATGATATTCATCCTGAAGCTCTTAAAAAAGAAGCTAAAAAACTTGGAATTGGGTTTGAAAAAGGAGCCCAGAAAGCTGAAATCGCTGATGCAATTTATAAAAAATATTGTCAGCCAAAAATCTGGCAGCCAACTTTTATAATAAATCATCCCTTGGGAAGCTTTCCATTAGCTAAACAACTTGAAAAGGAATCTAAAAAATTAGCTAATTTTCAGTTAGTTGTGGCTGGTTGGGAACTGGCTAATGCCTTTTCTGAACTCAATGACCCTTTAGAGCAAAAAAGACGATTTAAAGAACAAGAGAAAGCCTTTAAAGCTGGATTCAAAGAGGCTCAAAGGATAGATGAAGATTTCATTGAAGCTCTGGAATATGCTATGCCACCTGCTGCCGGTTTTGGTATGGGAATTGATAGATTGGTGGCTTTATTAACTGATTCCCATAGTTTAAGAGAAGTAATTTTATTTCCAACGATGCGGAAGCGCTCGGGAAGCTAATTTTTAGGAGCCACTCACTCACCCAGCGTGCTCGCTCGTTTAGTCCTTGCCTCGTTCTCTCGCTTTGCTCGAACCATGCCCGCTCGGCTGCGGATGCTCCTAAAAATTACTTCTCTCACTTTTACTCTTCTAAAATGATATGTTAGGTATTAAATTTATTCGAGAAAACCCACAAATTGTCAAAGAAGGCTGTCAAAAAAAGCAGGTCAAAGTTGATATAGACCGGCTTTTAGAAATTGACAAAAAAAGACGGGAAATACTTCAGGCCCTGGAGAACATGCGGGCTCAAAAAAATAAAGCCTCAAAGAAGATTGCTGGACTGAAAGATGAGAAAGAAAAACAAAAAATAATCTTAGAAATGAGAGAATTGGACAAAAATAGCGACAGATTAAATAAAACGTTGAAAGGCTTGGAAAATGAATTTAATAATCTAATGTTGCAAATTCCTAATTTGCCTTTGGATGGTGTTCCAATGGGAAAAGACGAGAAAGATAATGTGGTTTTGAGAAGGTGGGGGGAAAAGCCAAAATTTGATTTCAAAGTTAAAAATTATTTGGAAATTGCCGAGAGTCTTGACTTAATTGATATCAAAAGAGCAGCTAAAGTTTCCGGGACAAGATTTGGTTATTTAAAAAGAGAAGCAGCTTTAATTGAATTTGCTTTAGTAAATTTCGCTTTTAGTTTCTTGATTAAAAAAGGATTTATACCAGTAATTCCTCCAGTGATGATAAAGCCAGAAATGGCTTTGGCTATGGGTTATTTAGAGCAGACAGATGAACAAGAGGCCTATTTTCTTCCCAAAGATAATCTCTATTTGGTAGGAACGGCTGAACAATCTCTAGGACCTATGCATGCCGGAGAAATTTTTGAAGAAAATAACTTACCCAAAAGATATGTTGGATTTTCTACTTGTTTTCGAAGAGAAGCTGGCTCTTATGGAAAAGATACCCGGGGAATGTTCAGAGTTCATCAATTTGATAAAGTTGAAATGTTTAGTTTCACAAAGCCAGAGGACTCAATCAAAGAGCATAAATTCTTTTTATCATTGGAAGAAGAATTAATGGCTACTTTAAAGCTTCCTTATCAGGTGGTTAATATATGCACCGCTGATTTAGGGAGGCCGGCAGCGGCAAAATATGATATTGAAGTCTGGGTTCCGAGTGAAAACAGATACCGGGAAACTCATTCTACTTCCAACTGCACTGATTTCCAGGCAAGGAGATTAAACATTCGCTATAAAGACAAATCAGGCAAAACAAACTTTGTCCATACAATAAATGGCACTGCTTTTTCTATGAGACCTTTAATTGCTATTTTAGAAATTTATCAAGGAAGAGATGGTAAAGTTGATGTACCAAAAGTTTTACAGAAATATACTGGCTTTAAAAAAATCGGTTAAAAATGAACAATGTTTTAATTCTTCATGGTTGGGGGTCAAGGTCTAAAAATTGGAGTCGAGTTAAAGAACTTTTAGAAAATCAAGGATACAAAGTTTTTGTGCCTGACCTCCCTGGTTTTGGAGGAAATCCTTCACCATCAAGTCCTTGGTCGATTGATGATTATGTTGAATGGGTGAGTGATTTTTGCGGAAAAAACAATCTTTCGCAGTTTTTTTTATTGGGTCACTCTTTCGGTGGCGGACTTGCTGTAAAGTTTGTTAATTCTTTTTCCGGTAAGGCTCGAGCGCTTATACTTGTGGGCGCCAAGATACGCCGACAAAAAAGCTATAGATATTATCTGGGTTTAGTTTTGGGTAAGTTAGGAAAGTTGATATTCTTTATTCCGGGCTTCTCTTTTTTCCAGCCCTTTGCTAAAAAAGCCTTATATTGGCTTATCGGAACCAGAGATTATTATCAATTAGAGGTTGGAAAAGCAGTTACTATGAAAGAGACTTTCAAAAAAATAATTGAAGAGGATTTGACCCCTTACTTGTCTCAGATTTCAGTTCCAACTTTAATTATCTGGGGCAAAAAAGACAACATTACTCCTTTAAAAGACGCTTATTTAATTAATAAAAGAATTGAAGGTTCAAAACTGGAAATTATTAAAGATGGTAGACATGTTCCAAATATGGAAACACCCGAAATTTTAGCTGAAAAAATTAAAGAATTTCTAAAATGAAACTATTTATTACAATCCTCTGTTTTTTGATTTTTACTAAAGTTTTTCTTTTTTGGCTTTGGCTCTGGCAGTTGAAAGAATACCATTGGGGCAGATTCAAAGCTCATTTTGAGACTCAAAAATGGAAAAAAATAATTTCAAGTTTCTGGCGAGTTAAACTTCCTAAATTTACCCAAAAAACAATTACTATCTTACTTTTTGGAATACTATTAGAAAGCTTGATTCTTTTTTACATTTCTCCCTTAGAAGATAGCGCATTTTATATTTCGCTTCTAATCCTACTTATTTTATCTCCAGCAATTTCTTCTTTACTTATTCTATTTTTCCAAATTCCAACGGATATTTTAAAAAATAAAATTCTAAAAAGAGCTCAACAAAAAAGGCAAAAATTTAAAGACCTTTTAGTTATTGGCATCACGGGGAGTTATGGCAAAACCTCAACAAAAGAATTCTTAGCTGATATCTTATCAAAAAAGTTTAAAGTTCTAAAAACAAAAAAACATATCAATGCTGAAATTGGGATTGCTCAGGCCATTTTAAACGAATTGACAAAAGATTACCAAATTTTTATTGCCGAAATCGGAGCTTATGAAAGAGGAAAAATAAAACAGGTTTGCCGGATGCTTCAGCCCAAAATCGGAATTCTAACCGGCATCAACGAACAGCATCTCTCAACCTTCGGCTCTCTGGAAAATATTATCAAAGCAAAGTTTGAGTTAATAGAAAGTTTACCAGAGAAAGGCTTGGCAGTTTTTAACGGAAATAACAGATACTGCCGGGAGCTTTTTCAAGAGACAAAAATTCCCAAAAAAATTATTTACCTCAAAAATTATAACTTTGGCTTCGACAAAAATAATTTATTTCCCTGGGATATTGAAAATCTTTCTCTGACCGTTGCCGTAGCTGAATTTCTTGGAGTAGAAAGAGAAAAAATAAAAGAAGCTTTAAATAAAATAAAAAGCCCTATAAAAATAAAAAAGGGCATCAATGGTTTAAATATTATAGACGCCACTTATTCTGCTAATCCCGATGGTGTAATAGCTCATTTGGAATATTTAAAGACTTTTCCTGGGAGAAAAATTATTGTTATGCCTTGCTTAATTGAATTAGGTAAGGCCTCAAAAGAGATTCACAAAAGAATAGGTAAAAAAATTGGTGAAGTTTGCGATTTAGCCATTATTACAACAAAAGACAGATTTAAAGAAATAAAAGAAGGAGCCGGCGAAAAAGCTATATTTATTGAAAAACCGAAAGAAATCTTTGAAAAAATTAAAAGTTTTTGTCGCAAAGGCGACGTAATCCTTTTGGAAAGTAGAGTACCACGTCAAGTAATTCAACAATTAGCAATTAACAATTGATAATGTCTTTTCGACCCATTTCTATATCTTTATCACCTAATACAGAAAGAGACGATATTTTATTGGCTTTGAAATTAATTTTCCGGCCTTGGCGTTGGAAAAGAGAATTGATAGAGACCAGGTCTCTATCTACTAAATTAGAGGAAGAGTTTAAAAAATATTTAGGGGTAAAATATGCTACTTCTTTTAATAGCGGCAGGTCAGCCTTAATGGCGATTTTGAAATGTCTTGATTTACAACAAGACGACGAGGTTTTACTTCAAGCTTTTACCTGCAATGCTGCTGTAAATCCAATTTTGAGTAGAGGAGCTAAACCAGTTTTTGTGGATGTTGATGAGATCTTAAATCTCGACCCAGATGATTTGAAAAAGAAAATTACTCCTGAATCAAAAGCAGTAATGATTCAGCATACCTTCGGCTGGCCGGCTCAAATTGAGGAGATTTCAAAAATTATAAAGAAAAACAATCTTTTTTTAATTGAAGATTGCGCTCATTCTTTAGGAGCTGAATATAAAAGTGAGAAAGCTGAAGACTCAGCGAAGGTGGGAACTTTTGGCGATGCAGCTTTCTTTTCTTTTGGTAGAGACAAAATAATTTCTTCTATATTTGGCGGAATGGCAGTTACTAATAATGATAAAGTAGCTGAAAAAATAAAAGAATTTCAAAAAAAATTAGATTATCCTTCCAATTTTTGGATTTTTCAACAATTATTACACCCAATTTTGACAAATTATTTAGTTTTGCCAGCTTATGGTTTGGACGCTAATTTAGGAAGAATCTTTTTGGGAATTTTTCATAAACTTTCAATTTTATCTAAAGCAGTTTATAAAAGAGAAAAAAGAGGAAAGATTCCAAAATATTTCCCAAAACGTTTTCCTGATGCTTTAGCTGCTTTAGCTTTAAATCAATTTAAAAAATTAGAAAGGTTTGATAGGCACCGGAGAAAAATAGCTAATTTTTATCAAAAAAAGCTTAAAAATACCAATCTCGTTTTACCCCTGGCCAAAGAGCAGAAAGGTATAATCCCAACCTTTATGCGCTACCCAGTTTTAACAAATTTAAATACCGAGAGGATTTTAAAGGAAGCTAGAAAAAAGAAAATTTATTTAGATGATGGTTGGCGCAAGACTCCGATAGTTCCTCCAGATACAAGTATCGAAAAAATGAAATATATCCCAGGCAGTTGCAAAAGGGCGGAAAAGGTAGCCCAAACCATTTTGAATTTACCAACTCATATTAATATTTCTTTCAAAGAAGCTAAAAAAATTATTGATTTTTTAAAATCATGGAAGTAAAAGAAATTCAAAATAAAAAAATCTGGGAGGATTTTCTTTTAAAGTGTGAAGAGAAAACCTTCTTGAGTTCTTGGAATTGGGGGGAGTTCAATTCGATGATGGAAAATAAAATTTGGCGACTGGGAATCTTTGACGGAGGGAAATTAGTTGGAACAGCTTTAATATCGAAGATAACAGCCAAAAGAGGGACTTTTCTTTTAATTCAGCACGGACCCTCCTTCGCCAAGGCTTCGGAGGGCTCAGCCGGTTATCGAAAAGAGGTTTTTGAGATTTTTTTACAAAAACTTAAAGAAATAGGAAAAGAGGAAAGAGTAAGTTTTATTCGGATAAACCCCTTATGGGAGCGTAATCAAGAAAATCAAAATATCCTGCGAGATTTAGGATTTAAGGAAGCTCCAATGCATGCTAATGCCTACGAAGCAACTTGGAAGCTTGATATAACAATTCCTGAGGAGGAACTTTTAAAGAACATGCGGAAAACCACTCGCTATTTAATTCGCCAGGGAATGAAAAATCAAGATATCATAGTTGAAAAGAGTGAAAGATTAGATGATATTGAAAAATATCAAAAACTTAACAAAGAGATAGCTAAAAGACAAAAATTTGTCCCTTTTTCTTTTGAATATGCAAAAAATGAATTTGAAGTTTTTTCAAAAGATAATCAGATTTTATTGTTTTTTGGAAAATACAAAAAGGAAATCATATCATCAGCTTTAGTTATTTTTTGGTCAGGGATAGGTTTTTATCATCAAGCAGCCTCAAGTTCAAAATACACAAAATTTTCCATTCCTTATTTGCTTTTATGGGAAGCAATAAAAGAAGCGAAGAAGAGGGGATGCAATTTATATGATTTTTGGGGTTATGTTAATCCTTTTGAAAATCCCAAGCATCCTTGGGCAGGACCTACTTTATTTAAAATGGGTTTTGGTGGTAAACCCTATGAGTATGTTAAAACTCAGGATTTTCCTTTATCAAAAAGATATTGGCTAACCTATATTTTTGAAAAAATAAGAAAAGCCAAAAGAAGGTTGTAATTTCTAATCCTTGGTTCCTGGTAGTTTAATTTTATGAAAAGAAAATATTTATATAAAAAACCTTACCGAATTAAGAAGAAAAAGTCGATATTTCGTAATCGATTTTTTTGGATAGCCATTTTAGTTTTGATAATCTTTGGAGGAATTTTTTATTTAGTTTGTTTTTCCTCAGTCTTTCAAATTAAAGATACTGAGATTTCTGGTAATCAAAAAATCCAAACCCAGGATATCGAAAATTTAATAAAAGAAAAAATCAACAAAAAATTATTATTCTTTCCACAAAAAAGCATCTTTCTAATAGATTCAAATGAAATTGTCAGGTCTCTTTCAGAAAAATTTCTTCAAGTAGATTCGGTAATTTTAAAAAGAAAACTTCCAACAACTTTAATTGTTGAAATTCAAGAAAGATTGCCTTTTGGTGTTTGGTGTGAAGGGGAAAATTGTTTCTATGTTGATAGGGAAGGGATAATTTTTGAGGAAAATCCCCAAAAGACAGGGTTTGTTATTAAATTCCAGGAGCAAAGAACTGAAATCTTCTTGGGAGAAAAAGTAATTGAAAAGGTTCTTTTAGAATCAATTCTCGAAATTCAAAGAAAATTAAAGGAGAATCTTAAAATAGATATTGAAGAATTTATTGTTTCAACAGAAGAAATAATAAATGCCCAGACTTCCGAGGGCTGGGAAATCTATTTTGACCCAACGGGTGATATTAATTGGCAGTTAACAAAACTCAGCTTAGTTTTAGAAAAAGAAATTCCTCTCGAAAGAAGAAAGGATTTAGAATATGTTGATTTAAGGTTTGGGAACTTCGCTCCCTACAAATATAAATAGAATTGTTAAAAAAGACAAAATAAAAGTTCCTCTGTCGAACAGAGGAACTTTTGGAATGAGTCGTTTCTTTTGGTCGCGGCCCGCCCGTTCAGGGGAACAATTACGGACAATAACCGAAGCCGAATTTTATGTCATCTTTGAAAATTTTCTTTTTCAGATTTTCCTCGGCTTTTTTTTTGGCGATAAGAATTTTTCTTAATTCTTCAATCCTTCTCATTTCCGTTTTATTCTCTTTCTTTTTGTATTCTTTCCAGGTCATCTCTTTTATCTGAGGTTTCGGGTGAAACCATAAAAGAGCATTTAATAAACCCTCATAGAGTCTTTCTTCATAGAGAAAGACATCTCCGTCCGGCATAACTATAACTTTTATTACTTCATTGGGATTTCGCCTTTTTTCTTTAAGAAATATCGGCTTTTCTAATATTAGTTCCCCCTTTTTGTTGAAAGAACACTTTACTACCTGAATAGGATTTCTTTTTCGCTTCTTCCTCATTATATCTCTCCTTATTTTAAGTTTTTAAATAATCTCTATATTATAATAGTACATTTAATCAATATAATAAACAAAAATTGAATGGCCAATTTTGGCTATAGGTGTATATTTATTAAGCCAGAGATAATAGCCCCAGGGTTGATTAAAGCCAGAGGCTGGAAGGCCTCGGCCTCCCTGGAGAAAAGTTGCTGAAACTGCCAGATAATTTTCTTTAGGAAACTCATTTGGATATTGAGTTCCTCCCCAGGGGGCATACTTTTGTTTCAAGTAATATTCGGCATCTCCTCCTCCAAAATAATCAACATAGATTTTATCAATTTTATTAATGTCTGCCCATTTTTTTAACCTTTTTAAATCCTGACCCCAATCAAGATTGGAATCAACTGTATAAATATAAGTTTTATCAGGTCCTCCAGTTAATTCGTTTGAATAGGCAAGGAAATGGGGATAAATAGAAAAAATAGAAAATACCTGCCACAAAATTAAAAACCCCAAAATTAGATATTTAATTTTTAGAAAAGGTGCTTTTAATAGCTTTATGATAGTGGCACTGACCAATAACATTGTAAAAGGGAAAACAGGTAAAAGATGACGGACACCGATATTAAGGTCAGAGCTAAGAGATGCTATCCAATAAATTCCAAGAAAGGTGAGCATAGCGAATTCTGGAAAATGGTTTCTTATCCAATTTTTTGCTCTTGAGAAAGGTCTCACCCAAAAAAGTTTTTTAATCAGGAAAGCTGAGTATAAAAGAGCAATTAAGGTTAAAATATGAAAAACTAAAGTTTCTTTTATTAAATAAACTATGGGGAAATAATTTTTCCAGCCAGCTGCTGATATTTCACCTAAAAAGTAAGTAGTATTGCCAAAAGTAGCTCGTTGAAAGACTAAAAATAATCCTAAGAAATACTGGGCATAGGGTCGCAAAATTGGTTTTTCAGCTGCCCAACTAAGAACTGGTCCCGCAAATTTAATTGGATTAGAACTAAGTAAAAATTCAGTATCTCTGACTTGTCTTTCTGGAGGATAATTCCAAACATGATATTGATAGATGGGCCAAATTAAAATAAAACCTGTAATAAATACTAAAATTAAAACTTTTAAAGTTTGTTTTAAAGGGGCCCCGCTTTTAGCAGGGAGGGTGGAGGGGGGGTGGCGTCCTAATTTAACTAACCACCAAATCAGAGACAAGAAAGCGAAAAAAGGAATTAAAAGAATCACGGAAAATTTGCAAAGCTCAGCTAAACCGAAAGCAATTCCAGCTAAAATAATAGTTTTTTTAGACGGTTTTTTTAAAGCTCCAAGAAAATAATAAGTAGCTATAAATACTCCGACAGCTGCTCCAACATCGGTAGTAACTAATCTTCCATGAGCAAGAAAAGTTGGGGAAAAAGAAAATAAAAAGAGAGAAAGGACAGCTGCTTTGTTTCCAAAGAGTTCCTTCGCCCATTTAAAAATATAAAATCCCAGCAAAATTAAAATTAGAACCATCGGAATTCTTCCCCAAAAAATCATAATATCGGCCGGATTTCCAGCTTCGTAAAGAAAATGATACCCAAACCCCCACTGGCCATTGATATCTTCTTTCCAGTCTTTGATTTCTGATGGAAAATTTATTCCTTTGATAAAAAGCAAGGGTAAGGCAGCCAAATCTTTTATCAGAGGCGGATGCTCAGGATTCAATCTCATATCTTTCTGGGATAGATAAGAATATCCTGATGGCAAATGAGCCACTTCGTCCATGGTAGCAGAGTCATCTTTCATACTAAAAACAGTCAGTAAAAACATAAGTATCAAAAGGCAAGCTGCGATAATATTAGTAAGTTTATTGTTCATATTTCATTTTGACAATTACTGCCTCTTCTTTTATTTTAATTTTATTTAAATCTTCAGGCAAGAGATAAATTGACCGGGGATGACCGTATTTGGTGCTTTCAATAAACATTATTGTCTGGGCCGGCACAGGAATGCCATTGGGCCAGGGGACAGGAACTCCGGACTGATTAACAATCACATATTTTTGGGTATCAGCTGGCAATGAATTTAAATAATTTCCAATTTCTACATAATCTGCTGAGAAAGCATTTTTAACTTCAGGATTTTTACCCCACTTATTAAAGTATTTATCAAATTCAACGACCCCTGTCATTAAAAGGAAAAGAAAAATAGCAGAAAAAAGTAATCTTTTGCGTTTTGTATTTTTATTAAACCACTGATAGATTTTAAAGAACCCAAACCCAGCAAAAATATAAACTACCGGAATTACTCCAATCGTTCGCAAAGCGTGGGGAATGCCCTCGTAAGTTAAAATTCCTGGCAGGAGCATAATAAAAAACCAGCTGATAAGTGATAAATGACAAGTGCCAAGTGACAAACTTCTGCTTTTTATTGATTTACATAATTCTTTTACTGAAAAAACAAAACCGATTAAAAATAATATTCCGACTGGCCAAAAAAGCGCAGGTGAACCGGAAAAATTGTGGCGCCAGTTAGAGTCACCGCGAAAATTGAACATTCCGAGATGTGAAATTAAAGATTTAGTAAATTCTTTGATTGGGTTTTCAGCAGCAAAGACTGAGATTGGCGCTGCTCGGCCAATAAAATCATAAGGATTTTGAAGGAAATAGATGCCGATAGGAAGAGCGACAATAAAGATAAGAAGTATGAAGTATGAAGTATGAAGTATGAATTTTTTTTGCAAACCCTCCTGTGTGTAGACAGGGGGTTTTTTATAAATAAACCAGCAGGGGATTAAAATAAAAGGAAAAATTAAAACTGCCATTCGAAAAGAGATATAAGTATAAAATCCCAGGCCAAAAATTAATCCAGAAAAAATGAAATCTCGGATTTTTTTAGTTCTAAATCCTCTAAATAGAAAGTAAAAGGAAAAAACTAAAATAAAGGGAAGTAAAATTGCCCGGAAGCCGATCCGGGAAAAATTTGTATGCCAGAATGAAGTAGCCAGAAAAAAACTCGCCAAAAGAGCAATACTACGAGAATTGTTCTCATAGTATTGAGAGAATAACTCTTTCGTTAAAAGATAGAGGCCCAAAACAGTTAAAATTCCAATTATTGCCGGGACGATTTTAAGAGAGAAAATGGAAACTCCGAAAATTGAAAAAGATAGGGCAATTAAATTAATAAAAAGCCCCTCCCGACCATTGTTTTCAGGATAAAATAACTTTCCCCAATTAGATATTGCTTCATTTCCATTGATAGCTTCATCTGGATAAAGTCCTGGCGGAACGGAGGATAACTGCCATAACCTAAAGAAAGAAGCTATTACTAAAATGATTAACAAAAATAGAAGAACTTTGTTTTTCCTCAGAAAATTAGCCATTAAATTAGCAAGTAAATTTCGTTAGAAATTTACGAAGCTTCTTAGATGAAATTTCGAAGAAATCTCATCGTCTTTATTTTAGCAGATTAAAATAAAAGAATCTATATCAGGGGTATAATCTATTACTGGTACAATATTAGTACTCTTGATTTTCATTGTTAATTTGCTAAAATAAATTTTATAAAGTTTATCCGACAAATAAACATAACAAAGGTATTGAAAAAAGTTTAAAACTTTTATATAATATTAAGATGCAAGAAGAAAAAAACAAACCAAATTTAGAGTACAACCCGCCCACCACATCCTCCCATTCGCCTAACGGCGAACGGGCCCCTGAATTAAAGAAAAAGGGTGAAGAAGGTAAATCTTCTTCTTCTCCCATCGCTATCGCTCGGGAATTAGAAGAATGTCAAAAATTGAAGGATGAATATCTGGCTGGTTGGCAGCGCTCGAGGGCTGACCTTTTAAATTATAAAAAAGAGGAGATGGAAAGAATCGGGGAGATTTTAAAATATGCTGGGGAAGGTTTAATTTTAAAGATGTTGCCCATTTTGGATAACTTTGATTTAATTGGAAAAAAATTACCCGAAAACTTGAAAAATGAAGAAAATATTAAAGGATTGTTGCAGATTAAGACTCAAATGCAAGATTTTTTAAAAAGTCAGGGCGTTGAAGCGATAGAATCTTTAGGCAAAAAATTTGACCCGAATTTCCACGAAGTGATAAAAGAAATTGAACTAAAAGACAAAGAATCTGGTACAATAATCGAAGAAATTCAAAAAGGCTATTTAATTCAAGGGAGAATCTTAAGACCTGCCAAGGTGCGGGTTTCAAAATAATCAAAGGTCAAAGAAAGAAAAACCGCATAATTAATTTTTAGCGAATAAACTATGGCAAAAATATTAGGTATTGACCTCGGTACCACTTTTTCAGCTATGGCTGCAGTGGAAGCCGGGGAGCCAAAAATAATTGAAAATAAAGAAGGGGGAAAAATTACTCCCTCGGTTGTTGCTATTTCAAAAAGCGGAGAAAGATTGGTTGGGATTTTGGCCAGACGTCAGCAGATTACCAATCCTCAGAATACTATTTTTTCGATTAAAAGATTAGTGGGCAGAAGATTTTCTGACCCAGAAGTAGAGAGAGATAAAAAACTCCTACCTTACGAAATCAGAAAATCTTCTGAGGATGGAGTAGAAGTTAAAATGGGTGAGAAATGGTATAAACCGGCAGAGATTTCAGCTCAGATACTGCAAAAATTAAAACAGGATGCCGAGGAAAAATTAGGCGAGAAAATCACTAATGCTATTGTCACTTGCCCGGCTTACTTTGATGATTCTCAGAGAAAAGCCACAAAAGTAGCTGGAGAAATTGCAGGTTTTAACGTAAAGCGGGTTATTAACGAGCCAACAGCTGCTGCTTTAGCTTATGGTTTAACCAAGAAAAAAGACCAACAAATTGTTGTTTATGATTTTGGCGGGGGCACTTTTGATATTTCTATTTTAGATGTTGGAAAAGATATTGTTGAAGTAAAAGCTACTGGCGGCGACACTCATTTGGGTGGAGATGATTTTGACCAAAAAATAATTGAGTGGATAGTTGACAAATTTAGAAAAGAGCAAGGAATTGATTTGTCAAAAGACCAAATGGCTTTACAAAGACTAAAAGAGGCAGCAGAGAAAGCAAAAATTGAATTATCTTCCACTTTAGAGACAGAAATTAATCTCCCATTTATTACTTCTGATGCTTCGGGGCCAAAGCACCTCTATTACAAATTAAACCGAGCCCAATTGGAAAATTTAGTCAAAGATTATATTGATAAATCCATTGAATTAGTTAAGCAGGCCCTAAAAGAAGCAAAAATTAAACCTAAAGATATTGATGAGATAGTTTTAGTTGGCGGTCAAACCAGAATGCCAAAAATTCAAGCAGAAATTAAAAATCTTTTTGACAAAGAGCCAAATAAAGAAATTAATCCAGATGAAGTAGTGGCTATTGGAGCAGCGGTCCAGGCAGGGATTTTACAGGGCGAAGTTCGGGATGTTCTGCTTTTAGACGTGACTCCTCTTTCTTTGGGAATTGAGACTTTAGGCGGAGTGAATACCGTTTTAATTTCCAAAAACACTACTATTCCAACTGCTAAAACTCAGATTTTCTCTACAGCAGCTGACAATCAGACCTCGGTCGAAGTTCATGTTCTCCAGGGGGAAAGACCAATGGCAACTGACAACAAAACCCTGGGAAGATTTATTTTAGATGGTATTCCACCCTCACCGCGAGGTATTCCTCAGGTTGAAGTAACTTTTGATATTGACGCCAATGGAATTTTGAATGTCTCAGCTAAAGATAAAGCAACCCAAAAGACTCAATCAGTAAGAATCGAGAGTTCAATTGGTATTTCCAAAGAAGAAGTTGAGAAAATGAAAAAGGAAGCAGAATTACATGTTGCCCAAGATCAGAAGAAAAAAGAGTTAATTGAAGTTAAAAATCTGGCCGATAATTTGATTTATACCTGTGAGAAAACTCTTAGAGACGCTGGTGATAAAATTTCCTCTGATTCCAAAAAAGAAATTGAAGAAAAAATTGAGGCTTTGAAAAAAGTTAAAGATAGTGATAATATAGAGGAAATAAAAAGTAAGACTTCGGAACTCTCACAAGTTATCCAAAAAGTAGGAGCAGAACTTTATAAGAAAACCCAAGCAGAAGAAAAGAAACCAAAGGAAGACAAAGGAAAAGATGCAGAGGAAGGAGAGTATAAAGAGAAATCATAAAAATTATGGCAAAGGATTATTATCAAGTCTTAGGTATTTCTCGCAATGCCTCTCAAGATGAAATCAAAAAGGCCTTCCGTAAACTGGCCCATAAATACCATCCTGATAAAGGAGGAGATGAGAAAAAATTCAAAGAAATAAATGAAGCCTATCAGGTTCTTTCTAGTAAGGAAAAAAGAACTCAATATGATAGATTTGGCCGGGTTTTTGAGGGGATGCCGGGCGGAGGAGAGCCAGGTTTTGGTTTTCAGTGGCCCGGGGGAAATTTTGGAGAAAGTGGAGAGTTTGATTTTGGAGATTTAGATTTGGGAGAGATGTTTGAAGAAATCTTCGGTTTTGGTATTCCTCGAAAAAGAAAAGATTTAAAAAGAGGAAGAGATATTGAGATTAATATAGAAATTCCCTTAGAGATAACTCTAAAAGGCAAGGAAAAAGTAATTTCTTTACAAAAACTGATTTCTTGCTCTCGTTGCCGGGGCTCTGGGGCTGAACCTAATACTCCTGTAAAGGAATGTTTTTCTTGCCGGGGCAAGGGAGAAGTTCAGCAGATAAAAAGAACCTTTTTTGGCTCATTTACCAGATTTGTTACTTGTCCTGAATGTGGTGGGGAGGGACAGAGGCCACAAACTCTCTGTAATGTCTGTAAAGGAGAGGGGAGGATTAAGGGAGTAGAAGATATAAAAATTTTTATTCCAGCTGGAGTTGATACCAATCAAGTGATAAAAATCGAAGGTAAAGGAGAGGCAGGTAGAAGAGGAGGAAAGACAGGAGATTTATATGTTCGAATTTTTGTCAAACCGCACCCAATTTTCAAAAGAAAGGGAGATGATTTATATATTTCTTTACCTATTTCTTTTTCCCAGGCAGCCTTAGGAGCAGAAATAGAGGCTCTTACTCTTGAGAGAACCAAAATTTTACTAAAAGTTCCTTCTGGTGTTGAATCAGGAAAAATTTTACGAATTTCTGGTAAAGGAATTCCTCATTTTTCAGGTTACGGGAAAGGGAATTTATACGTTGAATTGGTTGTGAAGACGCCAAAAAGATTGAGTAAAAAACAAAAAGAACTTTTAGAAAAATTAAAAGAAGAAGGAATATAAAATGCCCCCATAACTCAATTTGGTAGAGTAACTGCCTTTTAAGCAGTAAGTCTAGGTTCAAGTCCTAGTGGGGGCACAGAGAGGCCGAGCTGGTTTTAAAAACTGGCTCAGTTTTTTTATTGAGGCATGTTAAAATGAAAATATGGAAAAGATTATTCTTCATATCGATATGGACTATTTTTTTGCTCAGGTAGAAGAAAGAGAAAATCCTCGGTTTAAAGAGAAACCCTTGGTAGTGGGAGCTGACCCAAAAGAGGGCAAAGGTAGGGGAGTGGTTTCCACTTGTAATTATTTAGCCCGGGAATATGGAATTCATTCAGCTCTTCCAATTTCAAAAGCCTATGAGCTTTGCCCGAAAGCCGTGTTTTTACCGGTTAATATGGAACTCTATCAAAAAGTTTCAGAAAAAATTATGGAAATTTTAGCGAAGTATTCAAAAACTATAGAACAAGTTTCAATAGACGAAGCTTATTTAGATATTTCTTTTGCTAATAATTATAAAAAAGCTGAAAGTATTACAAAAAAAATAAAGAAAGAAGTTCTTGAAAAAGAGAAATTGACTTCAACAGCGGGTATCGGGCCAAATAAATTGATTGCAAAAATTGCCTCCTCGTTGGCTAAGCCCGATGGATTTTTAAAGGTCGAGCCTCCTGAAGTTCAAAAATTTCTCAATCCCTTAGATATTAAAAAAATTCCTGGTATTGGACCAAAAACTGCTGTAAAATTGCAGGCCATTGGCGTAAATAAAATAAAAGAACTTAAAAAGATATCGAAAATAAAACTTAAAAATATGTTCGGGGTAGTGGGGGAGATAATTCATGAAAGAGCTAGAGGTATTGATGAAGAGGAATTAAGTTCAGAGGAAATTATAAAATCTATTGGTCAGGAACACACTTTTGAAAAAGATACCCGGGACCCAGAAATTATCCTTGATACTTTCGAAAAATTAATAGAGGAAGTTGACAGAGGCCGGGCCTCTGCCAACTTCGCTTTTAAAACCATTACTGTTATTTGTCGATTTCAGGGTTTTGAAACTCATACTAAATCAAAGACATTAAAAGAGTCAACTCAAAATTTAGAAATTTTAAAAAAAGAGTCCAAAAAACTTCTTTTAAGACTTTTATTAGAAAGCAAAAAACTTGTTAGATTAGTAGGACTGAGGGTTAAAATCTGTTAAAATAAAGTCAGAGAAAATAATAGCTTCTTTCGATTTGCTATTTTTTCTTTTTGACTAATGCTTTAATTTTTAGTATAAAGATTTAATATGACATTTTCTATTAGGAAAAAAATTATTTTGGTTTTTCTATTTTTCGTTATTATTGCATCTAGTAGCGCTTTCGGTTTTTATTTTGGGAAATCACAGTGTAAAATTTGTCCGCCAGAGGATATTGACCTTTCGCTTTTTTGGGAAACCTGGAAGAAACTTGAAGAAAAATTTGTCAGTCCAGAAAAGCTTGATGTTCAAAAAATGATTTATGGAGCAATTTCAGGGATGGTAAAGTCTTTGGAAGATCCTTATACCACCTTTTTAAACCCCGAAGATAGTAAAAAATTTTTAGAAGATGTAACCGGTCAATTTGAAGGAGTAGGTATGGAAATTGGAATTAGAAAAGGACAACTCCAGGTAATCGCTCCTTTGGAGGGAACCCCTGCTCAGAGAGCAGGACTTAGGTCTGGAGATAAAATTATAAAAATAGAAGATACTTTAACAGTAGATATCACTATTGATGAGGCAGTAAACCTTATTCGGGGGACAAAGGGAACAGAGGTTACTTTAATGATTTTTCGAGAGGAATGGCAGAATACAAAAGAAATCAAAATTGTTAGAGCAGTCATTGAAGTTCCTTCTTTAAAATGGGAATTAAAAGAAACTCCAGAAGGGGAAAAGATTGCCTATCTAAAACTCTATCAATTTTCTGAGAAAGCAAGTTCTGATTTTACCAGAACAGCAATTGAAATTCTAAATAGTCCGGCTGAAAAAATAATTTTAGATTTGCGAAATAACCCCGGAGGCTATTTGGAAGTTGCCCGGGATATTTCGGGCTGGTTTTTGGAAAGAGGACAAACTGTAGCCATTGAGGATTTTGGTCAAGAAACAGAACAGAATATTTATAAAGCTAAGGGTAATGCCAGGCTTTTACAATATCCAATAGTGATTTTAATTAACCAAGGTTCAGCCTCTGGTTCGGAAATTTTAGCTGCAGCTCTTCGTGATAATCGGGGTATAAAAATAATTGGCGAAAAATCTTTTGGTAAAGGTTCAGTTCAGGAATTAGAGAAATTAAAAGAAGGCTCTTCTCTTAAGATTACAGTGGCAAGATGGTTAACTCCCTCAGGTGAGCTCATTACCGATATTGGTCTGGAGCCGGATATAAAAGTAGAAATGACCGAAGAAGATTATACAGCAGAAAGGGATCCTCAATTTGATAAGGCTATTGAAGTAATAAAAGAGATGAGATAAAATAAAGTTGTTAGGAACCTCACACTAACTCTGGTAGTAGGTTAAACAAAATTTATGCGAGTTATACTTTTGCAAGATATAGATAATCTGGGTAAGAAATATGAAATTAAGGAAGTTAAAGATGGCTATGCCAGGAATTTTTTGATTCCCAAAGGGTTGGCAAAACTAGCGACAAAAGAAGTGATGAGCTGGCTGGAGACCCAAAAAGAGACAGAGGCAAAAAAGGAGGAGAAAGAATTAAAAAAAGTTCAAGAATTTGCTTCAAGCATGGAAGGTTTGGAAGTCATAATTCCAGTTAAAATTGGAGAGGAAGGTCAACTTTTTGAATCTATAAACGCCCAGAAAATTTTTGAAAAATTAAAAGAATTAGGTTTTAAAGTTAAAAAGAGTCAAATCGATTTAGCAGAGCCCTTAAAAGAGATCGGCGAATTTCCAGTAAAGATTAAATTTGAACATAATTTAGAAGTAGAAATAAAAATAATAGTCAACGAAGAGAAGTAACGCGATGCCAATATACTAATGTATGCTAATGATACTAATTCGTATAATTAGTATCAATTCGTATATTAGCATCGATTAGCGTCTATGGCTCGTTTTATTTTTGTTGCTGGAGGAGTTATGTCTGGTATTGGCAAAGGAGTAGCAGCAGCTTCCATTGGAAAAATTTTACAGTCAAAAGGATTCAAGGTAACAGCAATTAAAATTGATCCTTACATTAATGTCGATGCCGGAACGATGAACCCCGTTGAACATGGGGAAATTTTTGTAACTGATGATGGAACTGAATGCGATCAGGATGTCGGAAACTATGAAAGATTTTTAGATGAAAATCTAAATACACTCAATTATATTACTACTGGCAGAGTTTATCAGGCGGTAATTAACCGAGAAAGAAATTTAGAATACGGAGGAAGGTGCGTTGAGGTTGTCCCTGATATTCCAAACGAAGTGATTTCGCGAATAAAAAAATCAGCTCGGAAAACCAGGGCTGATTTTATTTTGGTAGAAATTGGAGGAACAGTAGGGGAATATCAAAACCTTCTTTTTCTGGAAGCAGCAAGAATGATGCGCTTGAAAGATCCCAAAAATGTCCTTTTTATTTTAGTAAGTTATTTACCAATTCCTGAAATGATTGGAGAAATGAAAACTAAACCAACCCAAAATGCTGCCAGGTTGCTAAACGAAGCAGGCATCCAGCCGGATATTATTCTGGGCCGTTCTCGGGTTTCCTTGGATGAGCCGAGGAAAAGAAAAATATCCATTTTTTGTAATGTCGCCAAAGAAGATGTTATTTCCGCCCCCGATGTTGATTCAATTTATGAGGCCCCAATTAATTTTGAGAAAGAAAAACTTGGCAGTCGGATTTTAAAAAAGTTTGGCTTAAAGGTAAAAAAACAAAATTTAGAGGATTGGCAAAAATTAATAAAGACAGTTAAAACTGCCAAGAAACCGGTTAAAATTGGCATAGTTGGAAAATATTTTGAAACAGGAAATTTCACTTTAATGGACTCTTATATTTCCATAATTGAAGCAATAAAGCACAGTGCAGCATTTTTTAAAAGAAAACCAGAAATTTTTTGGGTAGGAACAGAAAAATATGAAAAGAATTCTCAAGCCGTAAAAGAATTAAAAAAATTCGATGGCGTTATCGTTCCCGGCGGTTTCGGAAGTAGGGGAGTGGAAGGAAAAATAAAAGCAATTGAATTTTGTCGAAAAAATAAAATCCCTTTCTTGGGACTTTGTTTAGGAATGCAGTTAGCGGTAGTTGAATTTGCCAGAAATGTTTGCGGATTTAAAGGAGCTAATTCTACTGAGTTCTCACCAAATTCTCAATATGCGGTGATTAATGTTATGCCGGAACAAAAAGCTCTTTTGAAAGAAAAAAAATATGGAGGAACAATGAGATTAGGGGCTTACAAATGCAAAATAAAGTCAAAAACAGTCAGTTTTAGGGCTTATAGCTCATTTTATACCTCTGAGCGTCATAGGCACCGCTATGAGCTGAATAATGAGTTTCGTGAGGTTTTAGAGAAAAAGGGAATGATAATGGCCGGGATTAATCCAGAAAGAGACCTGGTAGAGATTATTGAGATTAAAAATCATCCCTTTTTTGTCGGAACCCAGTTCCATCCAGAATATAAATCAAGGCCGTTGAGGCCTCATCCATTATTTAAAGAGTTTGTCAGGGCAGCTATTTGACCTCAACGATTTTAGTGATTCTTTGTGAGTTGTCAAATCCTTTTTTTCTCTTTGTCACAAAGTGAACAATACCTTTTTTCAAGGCATATAAAGTATCGTCTCTTCCTCTTTTAACATTTTTACCGGGAAGAAATTTGGTACCTCGCTGGCGGATAATAATACCGCCAGGTCGAGTTTTCTGACCCTCAAAGAGTTTTACGCCTAAATATTTTGGGAGGGAATCCCTTCCTAATTTTGTAGCGCCAGCTGCTTTAGTCTTAGCCATACAATAAAATGTTAGCAAAAATAATTCAATTTGTCAAAAGTCATTTAGAAGATATAATTTTAGTAATTGGCGTAATTTTAATTTCCTTACTTTCTTTTGCTATAGGTTATATAGTGGCTAGGTAGCAAACTAAGGAGCCAATTAAAATAGAATACCATGAAAATGAAAATCAAGGTTCCATATCACATTGTTTTATTTCCTGATGGTAATCAGGGCTGGGCCAGAGAAAGGGGGCTACCAGCTTTAAGAGGTTATTGGGAAGGTTATAAAAATTTATTAAAATTTTGGAGTTGGTGCCAGAAAAGAGGAGTGAAAATTTTGACTGTTTTTGGTTTTACAACTGAAAATTGGAATCGGCCCAAAAGAGAAGTTTCTTTTTTAATGCGGTTTTTAGAAAAAGGATTAAAAGAAAACCTTCAAAAATACATTAATAATCCAGAATACCAAAAATTGGGGGTAAGGGTCAGAGTAATAGGTCAAAAAGAAAGGCTTTCTGAATCTCTCCAAAAAATCATCCGGGAAGTTGAGGAAGCTACGAAAAATAACAATAAGTTTTTTTTAAATCTTGGAATAAGCTATGGAGGAAAATGGGATATTGTTCAAGCCACCCAAAGAATTATTCAAGATGGCATTTCGCCAGAAAAAGTTACAGAGGAACTCTTTAATCAGTACATTTCTACTGCTAGCTTGCCCGATCCCGATTTAATCATTCGGGCTGGCGGTAAGCAAAGATTATCAAATTCTTTACTTTGGCAAACAGCCTATTCTGAACTTTATTTTTCAAAAAAATTTTGGCCAGATTTTAATGAAGAAGATTTAGATGAAGCCATTAGAGAATATAGTAGCCGCCAGCGAACATTCGGAAAGTAAGCAGTTAAACCTTTATTGATTCGAGTCCTATGCGGGCTTGACTTTTTTGTTTATAAACGCTAAAAAGAAAATATCCTAAAAATATAACTTTAGGATACTGTTTATCATCATCCAGAAAAGGAGGGAAAAAGTGGAAGTAACCAATATAAAAGTAAAGGAACGAGGCGAATATCTAATCTTAGAGGTAAGGTGTCCTGACTGCAACCACCCCAACATAGTAAAGATAAAACACCAAGGTCAAAAGAGGGGAGCAGATGCAGAGGTGAAGTGTGCAGCTTGTGGGGCAACGATAACATATGACTGGGAGAAGTAGCCAGTAGAAGGAATTATTTTGATAAAAAGAGTGGGTAGCCTTCCAGTACCCACTTTTTATTTTCCCAAACAGGTTCTAACATTGTTCAGCCAAGGGAGCAGGCTAGTGAGGTATTCGGGAGACCGAAACGCCTCATATCTTTAGAACGGTTCGAGAAAAAAGCGGCATACCTCGCTAGTAAATCGAACTTTGTTCGGGACCAGATCCCTGAAATTAATCGCCATTTTGGCGATTTTTTGATAAAATGAAAATATAAAAGACAATAAAAACAAGAAAAAAATTATTAAAGATTAAATGTACTACTAGTTAATATGATTAAGGGGCCTGAGGTTTTAAGAATAGTAAAAGAGGATATATTAGAAGTTTTAGGTAGGAAGAATAAAAAAATTCCTTTAAAATTTATGAAGCTAGAAATTAGTGTTTCTCAATTTTTTGTGTCTAAGTCCATAAACGAACTTGAAAAAGAAGATTTAATAAAACTTTCTTTAGAGAAAAAATATGGGAAACAATATATTCAACTAACAAAGAGAGGGCAAAATAGAGCAAAGGGTATTATCAAAAAACACCTTATTCTTGAAGAATATTTTAAAAAAAGAATGAGTGGGAGAGAAGCAATCAAGGCAACTAACGTTCTTGAACATTATATTTCTACGGAAGTTGTTGATGTCATCAAAAAACTGTCTACTTTTAAAAAGAAAGGGATTTCTTTAACAGAATTCAAAAAAGAAGAAGGTTTAATTACCGATATCAATTTTAGTATTGGGTTATTTGAAAGGTTGATTAGTATGGGGGTATATCCAGGAGGAAAAATAAGAATAATAAATAGAGTCCCGAATGGTGTTATTATTAAAATAAGAAATAAAAAATTTGTTTTGGATAAAGATATAGCAAAAGAAATCAAAGTACTAGAATATGAAAAATATTAAAATACTTTTAATTGGCCAGCCAAATGTAGGAAAATCTTCATTACTTAATGCATTAGTTGGTCCGAGAGTTACAGTATCCAATTATCCTGGAACCACTGTTGAGATAACTAAAGCCAAAAAGGAAATTAATAATACAGAAATTGAGTTTGTAGATACTCCGGGGATATACTCTATTTCTGATAGAAGTGAAGAAGAAAAAGTTACTGAAAAGGCTTTGTTTGAAGAAGATGGAGATGGAGTAATAACAATTACTGACGCAACTTCTCTCGAAAGAAGTCTTTATATGATTTTACAAATATTAGAGGCTCGGGTACCTACTGTTTTAGCTTTAAATTTTGTAGAAGACGCTAAAAAGAGGGGAATAAAAATTAATTGTAAAAAATTAGAAAAATTGCTTGGTGTCCCAGTTGTCCTTATAAATCCTCTAATCAAGACAGGGATAGATAAACTTGTGGATGCAATATTAAGAATTAAAAAGGCGACAAGACGAGGTTTTGAAGTTGAGTATGATGACCACGTAGAAGGAGCAATAAATAAAATATCATTACAGATAAAAGAAACTCCTATACCAAAGAGGTTTATAGCTTTAAGAGTTTTAGAAGGAGACGAAGATTTTTATAAATATTTGAAGGACGAGAAAGTAATTGGGGATGCTAAAAAAAGCTTAAAAGACCATCCAAAAGTTGCAGAGGATATATCCATAACCAGATATGGCACAGCCTCATTTATAGCAGAAAAAGTTACTCAAATAGTTCCTGTAGAAAAAGAAAAAAAATTACAAGAGAGAATTGATAATATTCTTATGCATAAAGTCTGGGGCATACTTACCACTGGTTTATTTCTTCTTGCTATCTTTGGGATATTGTTATATCTTGGCAATTTGATACAAGGTGTTCTCATGGGCTTGACAGAAAGCTTTTTATCTTCTTTTAGCATAGCGGAAGACTCTATTATTACTATGGTATTAATTCAAGGGTTAACCGGACTTGCAGCAGGTGTTTCCATCGCCTTACCTTATGTTTTCTTGTTTTATTTGTTTTTAGGTTTATTAGAAGATATAGGGCTTCTTTCAAGATTTATTGTTAATGCGGAAAGGTTTTTAAAAAAATTAGGTTTACCCGGAAAATCATTTATTCCTTTAGCATTAGGCTTGGGTTGTACTGCACCAGCAACTAGAGCTACCAGAGTCTTGTCGTCTAAAAAAGAGCAATTTCATACTGCTTCTTTATTTGCTTTTGTACCCTGTTCCTCAAGAATTGCTATAATAATGGGGGTAGTTGGATTTTATGGAGGCATAAAGCTAGCTTTTTCTGTTTTTGTTACTTTATCAATTGCTGGATTGATCTGGGCTTTTGGAATAAAAAAAGTTATTCATGTAAAAAGTGAACCTTTGCTTTTAGAATTACCCCCCTTTAGGAAGCCTTTGGTTAAAAATGTTCTTGCTAAAAGCTGGATTAGAATGAGGGATTTTGTATATATAGTTATGCCCCTGTTGGTAATTGGAGGAATAGCTTATGGAATTTTGGATATATTAGGTCTTACCAATATTATAGTAGAACCTCTTTCGCCAATCACTACTTGGTTAGGATTGCCTGCTATAATTATTATCCCTTTGGCATTTGGATTTTTGCAAAAAGATCTAACTGGAGCAATGCTTTTATCAGTTTTGGGCAGTAAAATATCTTTAACCCTGACTTCTCTTCAAATTTATACATTTGGCGTGGCTTCTACAATCGGAATCCCATGCATAATTGCTTTGGGAATGCTTATCAAAGAATTTGGAATTAAAAAAGCAATAGCTTTAACAGTATCATCAATAATTTATGGTCTTTTATTTGCTGGTTTAGCTTGGAGAATAATCTTAATTTTTTGAAAAGTAAACGCTATGTGGAATTATAAAGGATTTTTCTATACCGAAGATTCTACCAGACAAACATCGTCTACTAGGGGAAGTAATGTTG
>CAZKCU010000004.1:0-43569 GCA_964551595.1 uncultured Candidatus Saccharibacteria bacterium | reverse complement strand
CCCAACCATTTTAAATCATAATACCCGCAAGGGATATTCTGATTTCAAATTGCTGGCATCCTCGGTCTAGAACCCAGGTTTTAAGGGTGTTTTAGGCGGTTTTGGGAGTGTCCCACCGACCCGTCTCGGTCGGGCCTTTTTAAGCTAAAATGGGACAAATGGGACACAGAATGGGGGTGTTCCATTTGGGACAGTGTAGTGTGCCATTGGTGAGTTAAAATTATGGTAAATCCAGCCCAAGCTCTTCAATATAATTTCTTGGATGTCTGTTTTTATCAAACAACTCTTTCTGGAACAAATCTATCTGATTTAATACTATTTTTTCGTTGTTTGTCTCGGCCAATGAACGTGCTTTATCTAAAAACTTCTTAGCTTCATTGAAATTATACATTAATTTAAATTTTACTGCGAGGTTATAACAAGCGTGGGCCATATCCCCTCCCATATTACCAGCTTCAAATTCAGCGATAGCTTTTTTAAAAAAATAAATGCACTTATCTTTGACTTCTTTAATCTCTTTGCGTCCCTTTTTATTGTAGAGAATATATTTATCTAAATTCCATCTCCGAATTAAATAAATATTCCCTATTTTACTTTTTATTCTTCCGCCAATCATCAAATCCATTTGATTATTAAAAAATTTAGAGCTGTAAAAATCACCAAGAATTGCCAAGATATGTCCTCGAAGGTAATGACCAATATTTAATTCTAGAGACTCTAGAATGCTAACTTCTAAATCTTTTATTTCTTTTTCGAGCTGCTTACGCTTAGCCAGGATAGCCTCAAATTCTTTTTTATCTCTCTCTAATGAAAAATCTATCCACTTAAAAACACCGGCGGCAAGAGTTAAATTTCTTTGGCGAGAGATAAGAAAACCGAGCATTAGTAAGAGAAAAACACTCTTCTTAGCTAATAAAAGAATACGAACACCTTCCTTTCCTAAACTCGATGCGATCTCTATGCCTGTATTAGCAATTTCAATAAGTTTATCATTTTCTGTTAAGTGATTAAGTATCGTGATTAATATTAAAATAGCATCAAGTCTTATTGCTGGATTTTTAGACCCATAGAGTTCTAATAGAAGCGGCTTTGCTTTTTCGTTTTCGTTTGCATAAACAAGACGTCGAGCTTCTTTTAATTTACTTTCTTCTGACATGGTATTTATGATGGTAACGCAAATTATTTAATTTACCTTTGGTTTCATTTATCAAAATTTTCCAGATAAAAGTTGGATCCAGCGGAAAACGTTTAAACCAGCGTCTTTTTGTTTTTGGAGAATTAGCAATAAAATATTGATGCGAATGGCCAAAAACAGATCTATTCAAATCGTGAACTTGATCCGTATTAATCTCTAGATATCCTCTTAAATTATTAACCCAACTAAAACAAACTAGTATTTCCGGTGACAAAGGCATTATCACTTCGACGTGCTTTTGCCCAAAACCAGGGCCATAAAAACGTTGCCATTGTAGACGTGGATTAAAAAGATGACATGGAGTATCTGAAGTAATAAATGAACCTTTCTTATTGGTGCATAAAAAGGCGAGGTTCATTTTTATTAAAATTTTTGTTATCTCTGGAGCCATCTGAGCAAGGCTAATTTTATGTGCGTTTTCTTTCTTTTGTTTCCACTTAAGCGAAGCTTTCGGTGGCACCCCATGCGCTTTTTCCATCGCCTCAATTTTCGTTATTATCTGATCATAAAAAGCTTCTGTATTCTCTTTCTGTGCTTGCGTTCTTAAAAACATAGCTGCAACAAAAGCACATAGGATTATATGTTCGTAATTATTTAATGGAAGTTTTTTCTTAATCTTAGCTTGAAAAATAGATGCATAATCACTTTCAATTCGCGAAAGTGTTTTTTCAATTATGTAGTTTTTCTCTCCGTTTTGCGTTTTAAGCGTATAAAAATCGGTTTCTGAAAGTATGTTTATAGGGGCTTTCTTTTTTCCTTTTTTACTCCCCTTCTCGAATATCCAAACGTACGGTTCATATCCAATGGGTACATTTGGATCCACAAATTGCTTTAAATAACATTGCGAAATAATGTGTTGATTTTTTGGTTCACTCATACGCGTTAAATTTTGACTAAATTCACTAAACCTTCTTCCGATTTAAGGCCTTTCAGCCGGCCAGTCAAAATGCCGAGGCGGTATATACACTACCGCCAGTTTGTTTTCTCTAGGCCACCTCTTTAAAGGGGTAAGCCTAGAGGATAGAACAATTATTGTTCTTATGGTTTAAGCTTACGGCCATTACGAACAGATTCATAATCAATCTTTCCTGGAATTGTTTTGGCTAACACGGCTACGGCATTGTTCCTATTTGCCCTAGCTAAAAGTGCTTTTCGTTCGTTAGAATTTAATGATGCAGGAGTTCCTTTACCAGAATACTTCACCTGAACAAACCATTTCTTGCTAGTGTCCCAATTAGCAGTTAAATCAGCGGAAGTTCTGCTTCCTGGAGACTTTCTAACGCTAGCACCAGTTTTTCGTAGAGAGGCCGCAACTCGATCCTCTGCTTTTAATCCTTTCATTGGCATATTTTTATTGTTTTAGAATTAGTTTATAATGTAATTGCGGGGGCTAAGGTGGTTATGGTTTTTTGAAAGCCACAACCAAACCTTAGCTCTCTTTTTTTATTGATCCCGATTGCACTCGGGATCATAATCTCTTATGAGTTCCCGCTCCCTCTCTTCCGAATTATTAGTTACTTCGTAGGCGAAGTACTTAATTGCTTTTCTCTGAAGACAGGGATTATTTGGATCTGGATGCTGCGATAACCTTTGGCGGATACCATCGATGCCATCTGCTTTTCCAATATATACAATACCTCCTTCTGAAGCTGTTTCCGATAAAAAATAAACTCCCTCCGAGGTTGGCGCTTTATCTAAATCCTCTTTGAATCTATACCAAGTGAGCATAATTTTTCTTTTTTTAAACCTTTCGGTCGTTAATTATAATTAAACCTTAGGAGGGGTCGACTTTTCTAATCATCCTCCGTAGTTGAAGATTTGATAACCTTTTCTACTTTCCCGCAAATTAAGACTTCGTCTTCGGGGTGCAGAACAATTGGCTTATGCTTCGGGTTGGTAGAGCTCGGCATTAATAGTAATTTATCTTTCTCTTTCCTGATTTTTTTTATCGTTCCGAGGCCGTTTATCACCGCTAAAACATTTGTTCCGTTCTCAACGTCTTGAGTCTTTTTTGTCAAAACATAATCGTTATCCTTGATCCCTTCCTTGTTCATACTATCCCCTACGGCTCTTACAAAAAAGTAATCTTTTTCGTCTCCTCTGATAATTTTTTTTGAAACATTAATATAATCTTCGACTTGGTCATCGGCGAAAGATAACGGCTCTCCGCAATCGGCATTACCGACCAGGGGAATTTCTACAAAATTTTTAATATTGCTCTCTAATAACCTTATTCCTCTGGGTTTAGAAAACCTTTGGATATAACCTTTTTCTTCCAGTGCTTTTAAATATTGGACCGCACCATTTAGACTGGCTATTTTCATCTTTTTTCTTCTTAATAAAGCTCCTAACTCTTTTAGTGTTGGAGAAAAACCTTTTCTGGAAATAAATGATCTTAAAACATCAAGAACAATTTTTTGTTTTGAGGTAAGTTGTTCGCTCATATTTTATGGATTAATTATGTATACTTACATATTACCAAACCACAAAAAAACTGTCAATGGTAACAGCGGAATTTTTACTTCTTGCCTTCCTTAACTAACTTTAATAAATCTTCTTCTAATTCATATCCTCTTAATCGGCCGCTCAAAATACCAAGCCGGTAACTTACTCCATCGCTCATTAACCGCCAGTTTGTGGCTTCGAGCTTTTTCTTCAAGATTCTCTGAAGCTGAATTCTGCTATCATACTCTCCCCTATCTGTTTTATTATCCTGAACCGTAAACTCAATAATCACATCTTTTTTAATTTCTGGTTTGGATAATTCTAAGTTTATATATTCTTCTTTTTTGAGAGCCGCCGACAATAATTTTTGAAGGTCGGCGACGGTAAGCTTTTTTATTTCGACAAGCTCTTTTTTTATCCTTTCCTTTTCTTTTATTTCTTTCATGGACTTGGAATAATTGTCCAATCTTACCACGGATTCAATATACTCCTGCCCCTCTTTTTCCGACAAACAAAACTTTTGACGGTCTTTTTCGAAATTGGGATCCGGCTTCTCCTGTTCGATCTTCGGCTTCTCATCCAAATCCAAAATATCTTTTTCCTTATAACCACATTTTAGGCAGCTAAATATTGTTGTTATTATATTCCCTTCCCTTTTATTGCTTTCTTTAACGGTTTCGGAACCGCACTTTTTACACGGGATTTTTAATTCCCAGTTTTCGCCGTCTTCCCAGACGATCCTCCTTTTCTTGCATTTTATGCATTCAAACATAAACGAAACCCTGTCTTTGGTGTAATCCTCTAAATCCGTATGAGGATTTTTCATCATAACCGACATATCCGAACCGCAAGCAAGGCAATGAATGCCTTTCGGAGGCTGGGTGTTCTCAAATTTTTCGTCTCGCAACCTGTCTTTTTCCATCCAGTCCCGTATAGTCTTAGCCTTATTAGCGTATCGCTCTCCTTGTATAAAATAAAGGGCAACCGGAAGAACGATGTTACCCTTAAACTTCACTCTGATTTTATCTGTTTTACTCTCTTTCTTTTCCTTTTCTTCGGCTTTCTTTGCTTCGGCCATTCCGCTTTCTTCCCAACGGCGACATTCTTCAATGGTGCCGCGATCATAAAGATCGCTATAATATTGTTCGGATTTGAGATTTTTAAACTCTTCTTCATTTGGCATTTTAGATATTTTTCGTGTATTGGCACTTGGGATAGTTTGAACAACCATAAAATTTCCCGAATTTACCTTTTCTTTCAATGAGTCTTCCACCGCATTGTGGACATTTTTCTGATGATGACGATTTTAATAAGCTACTTTCTTTTTCGGTGAGACGAATATATTCAATAAGTCTCTGTCCATCAATTAATTCAATGGGTTTCCCTTCGATGAATCTTTCCGCCTCTAAAGTAAATATATTTGTGGTTACAAAATATCCTTTGCCTCTACCTAAATTATCCGAAATAGAAGCCCAGAACTCCTTAACTTCAGAAACTCCGACTGAGGGATTGTTGTACCTTTTACACTGGATTGGGTATTCAATACCATCTTTTTCGGCAATAACATCTATTCCTTGATCATAAGGTCCTCCTCTTGTCTTAACCTTGTGGCCCAATTTTGAAAATAAATCTGCGATATATTCTTCGAATTCTGTATAATGCATCCCTCTTAATTTTAGAAGCAACTCTCTATCTGAAAGAAACCCTTGGACGTGTTTAAATCTTGCTTTCCTTCGCCAAATGCCGACTACAACAATTATTGCTACAAAACCAATTCCATAAAAAAGCCATTTCCAAAAAGCAGGCTTATTAGTAAACCACCAATAAACCATAGATAGCATATATAAAATCATTATGGGTTCTAAAATATCAAGTATAGCGTTTAATAAACCTTTTCTTTGATGCTTCATCGTTTTAATCGTTTGAGGAAAACTTTTAAATTATTTAAAATATCGTCATAAAGAATAATATCTATATTCTTTAACGAATTATTTAATAACCTAAAGTTATCTTCCATGGTTTCATCTTTTAATTGATCTCTCTTTCCTGCCACAATAAAACCCCTTGGTTTAACAACTCTTATCTCTCTCTTCTCTTTCTTTTTTATTTCTTCTTTCAATTCATAACTATTTTTATTGGCATAATGAATGTAATTCTCTGTCTGGGAAATAGCCTTTGATAATTCTGATGACCAATAATAATTTTCCCGATCCCTATCAAATTTCAACAGTAAGGTATTCGGTTTTTTTATTTCGTAAATATCTAAATAATTATAAACATCGACAAGTAAAAAATCGGGATATTTGCCTGACAATGAAAGATTTCTCTTTTCAAGAACACTAATATAATTCGAATTAAAAATCAAAATGTAATTCCGTAAAAAATCCTGCCAACGATGTTCATCTTGAGTTTTAGATTCCAGTTTTCTCTCAAATTCCTTGACCACATTTTCAAGATAAACAACCTCGGTCGCATCCTTGTTCTTCGAAATACCGAATAACTTATCTTTACTTTTGAACTTATCACCATAGTACTTAATGAACTCTGGGAAAAAATCTATCAATTTCTGAACATCCTCATTCGAAAGATTTTTTATTATTTCCTCTTTATTTAACAAGTTACGAAATTGATTTTTCTGATATATAAGACCAACTTCTTTTATCTTTTTAAATTTCTTGGGAAAGTTCTTATTGAGAAAATTGGTTGCAGCTGCCTGAAGAGAACCATAACTTTCCTGATTAATACTTCGTAGAGTGCTTAGGATTATTCGAAGATCAAAATAATTCAAGACTACCCTATACCTATCTCTTATCTTCCTAATCCTATTTTTATCCGTAGTTGAAATAATTAACTCAAATTTCCCAAACTTTTCAGAGAAATTTCTTAAAATTAAATAACCGCCACTGGTTAATCCTCTTCCATTTCTTTTTAGTCCTGCTGGGAGACTTGTAAAACCTAAAAGAATAATTTTCTTTAGCCATTGATATTGAGGACAATTAGGTCCAGAGTCAAGAAAATACTCAATCCTCTTTTTACTTTTATTTATATTACAAACCAACCTTTTTTCTTGAGGATTATTAGGGTTTATATAGTAGTTTGAAACTACTTTATTTTTCTTCTTTACATCTGATTTTTTCTTACTCATTATTTTTTAGTTTAAACTGTCCTTTTATTTTCTCTAAAAAATCTTTTGCAAGTTTATCTATCTTTAAATACAAAGGAAAATCATCTCGTTTAATCCATCTATAATTCATCTCTGCCCCATTATCTTTATATTTTTTTTCGATTCCTTTTGTTTGAAGATAGAAGCTTTTCATTTTCTTAGATTGCCATTGATTTTTTAATTGTTTTATAACAGGTTCACAATCTCCGATTACAATTACTTTCAAAGGAGAGTGTCTCTTAGTTAAAAATAAACAGCCATCTAGAGATCGTATTATCCCGTCGTAGAAAATTTTATTAGGCCCCTCATAATCACAATAGATTGCTCCTGAGCGAATCGGCTTAGCTTTTTCTGTATTAGTAAGTATATCTATTTCATATCTGATTTCTGGTTTTTCTACCTGCTGAGCAGTATTAGAAATGGATTTTAAATCAAAAGGATCGTATAAAAATGCACACCAGAAACATAAACAATGTCCATATTTTTCTTCTCCCTTCCCAGAATTATCTACTAGAATAATTAATTGTTTGTAGCTTTCCATATTAATCAATTAAATTTTTCTCAATTTCAGGATATATTTTGTCTATTTCTTTTTGGAAATAAATTGTCCACTTTAAGGAATTAATAATTTTAAGATAGTGATCTACATCTTCTTGTGATAAAGGAGGTTTACCCACTCTATCTTTCAGCCACTTATCTAAAACCTGGTACCCTCCAATGTAATAATTCCAAATTACATCGGTAATAGAATCAAAGTATTGCGTATCGTTAATATAAAGACACTGTTGTTTCTTATTGTATTCTCGTTTTTTCACTCTATTATCACCAACGACAGGAAATTCCGCGCTAGAACCATTTAATCTTTCCGATTTTAATAAATGAAGATCTATTAATTCTTTTCCTAATTCTGCAATTTTATAAAATAAATCGACATTTTTGGTGAATGGAATTCTTGGAAAATCAACTTTGAGAAATTCATTATATTTCTTACGATAAGTATTTGAATACAAAATAGCGTAAATATAACCTAAAACTCTTTCTGGTTCGACTCCAGTTGTAACGTTATCCCATAATTTATCGGATAAATTTGTTTGTTGAGGCCCAATTTCACCAAATAAATTGTTTCCGTTGTTAATGTCTGAATAAGTAAAAATTGGGAAAACAAATGTTTGATGTCCAATTAAATGCTTATCTGTAATATGATTGGTTATAAAAACTTCATCAAAATTCTCTTGTTTGCTATTTTTTGTAGTAACGATGGCCAAATTATCACTTAAAAAATTATCCATTATGTCTTTTCTTGCTCTTTGTAAAATTTTGGTATTATAAATAGTAAATCTGATATCAAACGGCCGATAGCTATAATTTTTAATTTGTTCTTTTATAGCTCCTTTTTTTAATTCTTGGTACCATTTTTCGGCTAAATCTTTTCCAACTTTATAATTACTCATTACGTTTTCAAATAAATCTTTATCCGTTATCGATAACTTTCTCATTAAACTATCTCTATTAAAGTCGACTAAAACGTCGTCTTTCCCCGTTGCAACCCCGGCATTGTATTTATTAAAAATATCTTTAATGGAGATGAATTTATTGTATATTGTTTCACCTTTTATATCTTTTAAGATAAAGAAGTAATTTGGCTCTTTTGATCCTAAATCTTGCCATTTAATACTTTTGAAGTCATGTCCCTCCAAGAATTTGTATTTTTCTTCTCTTAGACCATAAATATCTGAATACATAGCTTTTTTCTCTAATCCTTCTTTTTTAACTAATAGAATAATTCCTACTCCTTGTTGAATGTCAAAAACGTTCTCGTCTTTTCCGCCTTCGGGCGTTTTTTCTTTACGCTTTGAGTTACCATGTAGATTTAGGATATAAATTTCATCAAAGTCCTCTAATAATTTTTGACGCATATCTCTGTGAATCAAACCATCTAAATAAGAATTATTTGTAATCATTCCCACAATCCCCTGTCCAGCTTGTTTTATTTTCCAATGAGCAAAAGCAATAAATTTAATATAATCATCAGAAAGAGGCTGAATGTTTCTTTCTTCTTTCCTGACTTTTTCCTTATAGCTTTCGTAAAGGGTATTAAAATCTGACCCTTCTTTTATAATATTTGAAGAACTAACGGAGTATGGTGGATTTCCCATCACTGCTAGGATTGGTACATCTTTTTTTACCTTCATTGCTTTTTGTGCTTCTTCAGATAGACCAGCAACGTAAGGTAATGTTGTTTGCTCTATCTCTGAAAAATCAAGTGTATTAGTTAGATAAAGAGGGAATCTATCACTATTCTCCAACTTATAACCCAAATCTTCTAAAAGTAAGGAAATTTTAAGATGACCAATAATATAAGGAGCCATCAAAAGCTCAAAAGCATAATAATCTTTAATAATGTGATTTTTGACGATCTGTAACCAAGAGCCAGCATTAGGGCTTTTATCTATTTCTTCTTTAGCAATTAAAATGGATTTTGCTGGAAAAGTTAAAGTGCCAGAGGCAGGATCTAAAATAGTCACATTTTTATCAGCAAAGCCTCTCTTTTTACCGAATTTTTCTTTAAGCAAAATATTAATTGAACGGGTAATGTAAGAAACAACTGGCAGAGGAGTATAAAAAACACCTCTGTGTTTTTTCTCTTTCGGGTTATATTCTTTTAAAAAGGTTTCATAAAAATGGATCAAAGGATCGTCGCCACCTGTTTTCAGGTGTAATTCTTTTTTGATTTTCTCAATATCAGCATAAGCTAAAATTGTTGCAATATCGTCTACGGCCCAACTTATTGAATCGGGTAGATTAGAACCAGAGATTAAAGAGAAGGTATCTTTTAAAATTTGGATGTTTTTAGGAATATATTTTTGGGCCAAAAAACGATTAAAACCCTTATCTTTATGACGAAGTCTAGCCATAAATAAGCCATAGGTAATTGTTTGGGCATAAATATCAGCGAAACCTTCTTTAGATAAATCCGTAATTAAGTATTTTTTAAATGCTTCGTAGATTCTATCTATTTCGGTTTCAGTTTTATTATTTAATTCTTCGACAATACATTGCGGTATTAGTTTTGCCCTAGAAGCAAGTTCGGTTGCTAAAACCTTAGCGCTCTTTCTCTCTGGTATATTAAAGCTCAAAAACGTTTCTATTAAATTAGAAAAGCTTTCTTCGTTTTTCAAAGGGGGCAATTGATTCATCTTAAGAACAGTCAATTCTCCAACGCTTATTCTGGTTTTTAAAATCCATTTTTTCTCACTTTTTCTCCAAAGCCAAAAATCAAAATAATTAGTCAGGATAAAGTTATCGAAATCTTTTTTATATCTTTCAATTTGGGGAGTGTGCTCAAAAGGTTCTAAGTCTTTTCCGATATCTTTTGCCTCCATATAACCAACCAATTCCTTTCCTCTCCGAATAGTAAGATCGGGTATGCCGGCCTCTATACGTTTTGGCTGAATAGTAATATTGGCAGTAATTCCTTTTGATTTAGAAAATTCTTCGACAAAGGTTTTTAAGTCGGAGTAAAAACTTGGTTCTGTTGTGTCGCCAGCTTTGAAAGTTTTAAGTATGTTTTGGAAATATTGATTAAGCATGATTTTTATTTTTGCAGCAATTTAAAAATATCCGATTTTTTATATCGTCTATCTTTCCTAGTACCAAAACGGATAGCTTTAAGTACGCCCTTATTGTCCCAGTTTCTAAGAGTATTAGGATGAATGTTCAAAAGTTCGCAAACCTGCTTCATCGTTAAGATTTCCGGTAATTTGTTTTTATCCATAATCCGGTATAAAATAAGATAAACCTACTATAAGTTTACAATGCCAAATTAGATTAGTAAAGTCTAAAATGATGAAGCCGAAACTTAAAGATTTACAAAATTTTACAAAGCAGTATTTTCCCAGAAAATGCCCCGTTGTTAGGTGGAAAAAAATGAAAAAATATCAGGGCCTAGCAGAAACAAAAAAGAATATAATTTATATAAACCCCGAGCAAAAAGGAAAAGGCAAGTTTGGTTGTTTTGTCGGTGAGGGTCTATATAAACCAAGGACTAAAATAAAATTTAAAAAAGGAGAGGAATATTTTGCTACCCTCATCCACGAAATAGGTCATTTTAAAATTAAGCTAAAATCGCCTAAGTATTTTCAATCAATAAAAAATAAAGTCTTAAAAGAATTAAAGGAAGCAAGGGAAAAACCCACCTTAGACAATATAGCTTATTGGGCTGAAGAACACTTTAAGAAGGATTGGCAATATCTTGAATTTCGTTCTTGGCTCGGTAAGGGGTCAATGAATGAACATATAAAAGTAGAAGATCGGGCGATTAAAGAGTTCAAGAAACAAAGAAAAAAACAAAACAAACCAATAATAAAATTGTATGAATCCAAACATTGAAAACAAATTAGAGGAAAGACTTATTCTCTGTTCAAAATGTAATAAGCCACTTGCCAAAATAAAGGGGAATAAAATTTACATTAAAAAATATAACAAAGGAAAACCTGTGTATGTTAGGATTGACATTAAACATGATGCGGGAGGACAATTTAAGATAATCTGCGAAGAATGCGGCGAAAATCATTTTTTTGCACGTAATGTAAAAACGCTTGGGATGACATATGCTATAAAAAAACAAAATGTGAATAAGCGCACTTGACACGGATTTATAATCAGATTACTATTAAAATGTAAGTTGAAAATTTAATCGAGCAAGTCCGGAACACCCGGACATGTATCTGTACGAAAGTACGGGTATGTGTCCGGGCGTTTTCATTTGCCAAAGATTGATGGTCGACAGTTTCTCACTTACAAATATTTACCACTAGTCGAGGTAAATAAAAAATAAATAATCTAACTAAAAATATGAAGAATAATGAAACAAAACAATTGTTATTGGAACAGTTAAAGAAAATTCCGATAATCCAGGTAGCTGTGGAGAGATTAGGCGTCGGAAGAACGTCTTTTTACAGGTGGAAACAAGAGGATAAAGAATTTGCAAAGGCGGTAGATGAAGCAATTCTTGAAGGAGAAATGCTGATCACCGACCTTTCTGAGGCTCAATTGATTAATTTGATTAAGGATAAGAATTTTCAGGGGATTCGTTTGTGGTTGCAGGTCCACAGTAAAAAATATAGTACAAAGGTCGAGGTGACCG
Organism: uncultured Candidatus Saccharibacteria bacterium; assembly: GCA_964551595.1. Taxonomy (GTDB): domain Bacteria; phylum Patescibacteriota; class Minisyncoccia; order Minisyncoccales; family CAZKCU01; genus CAZKCU01. The sequence continues at coordinate 31,620 of CAZKCU010000004.1, read as the reverse complement.
GCCACCTTAATATGAAGGAAGAACCTTTAACGCCTGAGCAAGAAGAATTGGTCGAAAAAGCGCTCGGGTTAGCCGGATTATTAGAAACTAAACAGAATCAACAAAATGAATAAAATACTTCAAAGCCTACCAGATGATTTCGATCCTGAAATTATAAAACAACTTCTCAAAGACAGAAGAGCACTGATAGCTGTTACTCGACGAGATTTCTTTCTTTTCTTCTACATTTATTTCGGTCGCTACATTAAACGTCCGATTGCACCCTTTCACTTTGAGATGTTCAGAATTGCTCAAGACGAAGGAATAAAGCGAGCCGGAGTGATGACTTTCCGTAATTCCGCAAAGTCGACCATCCTAAACACAGCTTACAGTCTGTGGGCTATAATGGGCACGTCTCAAAAGAAGCATGTTGTCATAGCCAGCCAAACGCAGCAGCGTTCAAAAGACCACCTAATGAACATTAGGAAGGAAATAGAAAACAACCAGCTCTTAAGCGAAAACCTCGGCCCCTTCAGTATTGGGGAAGATCGATGGGGTGCTACCATTCTGATAGTTCCTGCTTACAAGGCAAGAATTAGCGCCATCTCTGTAGAAGAAGGCATCCGCGGACTCAAAGAGGGTCCTGACCGACCGGATTTAATTGTTGCCGACGACATCGAAGACTCTAGTTCCGTAAAAACAAGGGAAGTAAGAGACAAGACGTTCAACTGGTTTACCGGAGAGCTTATACCTCTAGGGGAAATCGACACTAAGATAATTGTCCTTGGCAATTTCCTCTGTCAAGATTCGGTCCTTTTCAGGCTCGAAGAAATGATTAACGAAGGAAAAATGAAAGGAGTTTTTCTCCGCGTTCCGCTTGTTGATGGAAATAACAAGATTGCCTGGCCGGGAAAATTCCCTTCTTTAAAAGCAATTGAAGAATTTAAGCAAAGCATTGGCAATGAAATAACGTGGCAAAGAGATTTCTTATTGCGCGCCGTTCCCGATGATTATCAAATTATTCACTTCGATTGGATTCAATTTTACGATGCTTTACCAAGTTCGCCTCCCCGTTACACTTTTACGGCGGTTGATCCTGCCATGTCGAAAAAAGAAAGTGCGGATTGTACGGCAATGGTTTCGGCCTATGTTTATGGCGAAGGCGAAGATCTTCGCATCTATATTTTACCGAATCCTATCAATAAACGCGGCATGGAATTCTCGGAAATGCTCGAAAGAATGAGAGAATTTTCAAGAAACCTTGGAGGCGGAAGCCATCTATCTAAAGTCTTTATCGAAGAAGTAGCTCTCCAGGCAGCGCCACAAATCCAAACTCTCCAGAAAGAAGGATATCCCATAGATGGAATCCGTCCGGGAAGCACCGACAAACGGACAAGATTGATGACTATATCTAATGTAGTCCAAACGGGAAAAGTTTTCTTTCCGCGCAAGGGCGCAGAAACTCTTATTCAGCAAATCGTGTTTTTCGGTCTAGAACGATACGATGATCTTGCCGATGCGTTTTCGATGCTAATTGGACAGATAATGGTTGAGGAAAATAGGCCAAGTCCAAGTTTTACGTGGCTTGACATACCGGGGCCACGAAGAAGAATGGGGATGTTAGACGATGGAGAAGATAGTGAAGGATGGAGACCTTTTCCTTAGAGCGGTTTAAGGGTATTTTAAGTTATCAACAGCTTACCAATTAGGGGGTCTGGACTCACTAGCGGGGTTGCGTCATTCATGTCCTTGAAAGGTCGAACGTAAGAATTAACAATCATCAAGGATATGGAAAAAACAATACCAAGCCAAATAAACGGTTACCAGTCCCCCGCCGTCTTACCTCCCGTTAAGTATTGCCTTTACGCCAGAAAATCCACGGAATCGGATGAAAAACAAACTCTATCTATAGACAGCCAGATAAAGGAAATGCTTCGGCTTGCCGAAAGAGAAAGTTTGGAAATTATTGACGTTAGACGCGAATCTCATTCGGCTAAGGACTCCGGAGAACGACCGGTATTCAACGAAATAATAGCCGATATTAGACGCGGCAGATTCAACGGAATTCTTACCTGGGCACCAGACAGATTAAGTAGAAATGCCGGAGATTTAGGAACTCTAGTTGACCTTATGGACCAGAAAATCCTTCTGGAAATTAAAACCTTCGGTCAAAGATTTACCAACTCCCCTAACGAGAAATTTCTACTGATGATTCTCGGCAGCCAGGCAAAACTGGAAAACGACAATAAGAGCTTGAACGTAAAACGCGGACTAAGAATGAGATGCGAAATGGGCTTGTGGCCCACCACGGCTCCGACGGGCTATCTTAACGAAAAAAGGACCGACCGAAAGGGGTACGTTCTGTTAGATCCAGAACGTGCTCCGGTAATTAAGAAAATGTTTGAAAAAGTAGCAAATGAAAAATGGAGTGGAAGAAAGCTCTATCACTGGCTTAGGTTTGATTTAAATTTCAGAACCAAAAGCAGTCATCATCTCTCTTTGAGTAACGTTTACCTGATTTTACAGAACTCCTTCTATTGCGGGGTCTTCGAATACCCTCGAGGAAGCAATAATTGGTATACCGGGAAGTACGAACCCCTCATTACCAAAGAATTATTCGAAAAAGTCCAAGAACATCTAAAAAGAGACCATATCATACGCGGAGAAAGCAAGGAGTTCGCTTTTACCAGGCTGATTACCTGCGGGTTGTGCGGTTCTGGAATAACAGCCGACGAAAAGTTTAAGAAATTGAGCGACGGTACCATCGCCCATTACATTTATTACGGATGCACCAAAAGCAAGGATCTAACTTGTAAGAACGGGTATATAAGAGAAGAAGAATTAATAAATCAGTTTTCGCAACTTCTTGATAAGGTCAGTTTGGACGGACTGAAGATGCGTGAAAAGATTGAAAAAGAAATTAATAGATATCAGAATTTCCAAGCGGAAGTTTTGAGAAAAAAAGAAAAAACGGAGAAACCGAAAGACATAGATATAAGAAATTACGCAAAATATATCCTAAAAGCAGGTTCAATGCAGGAAAAGAGAGAGCTTTTGGCTTGCTTCAAGAGCAGACTGTTCCTTAAAAACAAAATACTCCATCTGGAAAAATAAAGAGATTCGAGTATAATGAAAGTATAAAATTGAATATCGCCTAAACCTTATAATTCTATAAGGCACGGCATAAAAACCCATTGAAGATAAAGAGCTCCTCGTCGAGCACTCTTCAATGGGTCATGTCGGGAAACCGGCATGGGTGGCCGCAAGGCCATCGCGGCGGGGAGCTTTGTGTTGTCCGCCAAAATGAAAGGTCGGGGAATAATTAAAAAATATAGACCAAATATGACAGACGAAATAAAACCTAAAAAACCAATCTGGAAAAAGTGGTGGTTCTGGTTAATTGCTATCTTTGTAATATTTATTATAATCGGAGCAAGCGGCGGAGAAAAGAAAGAAGAAGGAACTCCAGAAACTAGCCTACCTGCCCAACAAGAAAGTACCGAACAAGAAGGTACCGAACTTCCCTCGGTTCAGACAACCTGGCAGAAAGTAAAGTCTTGGAGCGGAACGGGAATTAAAAAGACGGAAGCATTCACAATAACTGGAGATCAGTGGAGGGTTAATTGGAAAAATCAAGGCGGAGATTTTGGGGGCGGAATACTTCAGATTTATGTATATAAAACCGGCAGTGATTTCCCAGAAGAATTATTGGCGAATACAACCGAAGTCGGGAGCGATACTTCTTATGTTTACAAAAGTGGAACATTTTATTTGGATATCAGCGCAGCTAATACAACCTGGGAAGTAGAGATAGAAGAATTAAAATAGAGAACCAAAAACCCCATTCAGGGGTTTTTGGTTTGGTAAATTTTAACGCGGATCGGTCTCTCGAACCGCGCTCAAGGTAGCTGCCGGGCTTGGACTCGAACCAAGATTACGAGAGCCAGAATCTCGTGTGATACCATTACACCACCCGGCAATATTTTCACTTGTTATACCTTTAAGTATTTTCTGATAGCGATGATGCTCGAAACTACTCCCAGACCTACTCCGGTAAAAATCTGAATTAAAAATAATATTCCCAGATTGCCGGTAAAAGAATTAAAAATATTAAGTCCGGGGAACAAAATTTCCAGTTTTGGGCTTAAAAAGAAAAGAGCTCCAGTAAAAATTAAAAGGGTAATTATGGCGGCAGCAAAACCAGAAATTGCCCCTTGAACTAAAAAGGGTCCTCGAATAAACCAGTTGGAAGCTCCAACCAATCTCATAACTGAAATTTCTTCTTTTGAATTATAAATCGCTAATCTTATAGTATTGAAGGCAACTAAAATCGCCACTATGGCCAATATTAGGGAAAATCCAATTCCAGTTTTGTTAATAGCAGATGTTATGGAAAAAATTCTTTCAATTACCGGTTTTCTTTGATAATAGTCAACTTTATCAATTAGATTTTTATAGGAAGAGGTTTCCAAAAAATTTGTTACTGTTATATATTGACTGGCCTCCCAGGCCTTAATATTCAAAGAAGCCAAGAGAGGATTCCCAACCTCAGCCAAAGACTCCATTACAACCTGGTTATCTTTGTATCTTTGGGTGAAACGCTCCAAAGCGGTTTCGCGAGAAACATATTCAATATTTTTCACTTCTGGAATTTTGTTAATTTCTTCTCTAAGCTGTAAAATATCTTTTTCCTGAACAGCTTCTTTAAAATAGACACTAATATCAACTTTTTCCTGAAGACTGGAGATTAAAAATTGGGTTATATCTCTAAAAAGGAAAAGCGAGGTCACCAAAGAAATAGTCATCACCATAATAAAAATAGTAGCTAAAGAAAGCCCTTTATTACGGGAGAAATTTAACCAGCCAGAACGAATTATTCTTTTAAGAGAAATAAGCATAGTGGAATTTCTGAATTTAAAAAATGAATCTTCCCTTCTCCTCATCCCTGATAATCCGGCCTTGTTCTAAAGTTATCACCCTCTTTCCCAGAACATTGATAGTTTTTTTATCATGGGTGGCTAAAATAATAGTGGCACCAAATTCATGAATTTTTAATAAAAGCCGAATGATATCCAAGGTATTATAGGGATCGAGGTTGCCGGTTGGTTCATCAGCTAAAATCACTTCCGGCCGGTGGATTAAAGCCCTGGCAATGGCTACTCTTTGGCGCTCACCTCCAGAAAGCTCCTCAGGAAAATTATAAGCTCTACTAGTTAAACCAACGATTTCTAGGACTTCTTGCACATTTTTTGATATTTCTTCTTCACTGGCCCCCATTACTTCCATCACATAGGCAATATTTTCATAGGTTGTTTTTGAGGGAAATAATTTATAATCTTGGAAAATCGTTCCAATTCTTCGCCGGAGCTTAAAAAAATCTGCTGGCTTTATTTTATGAACATCTTGACCGTCAAAAAAAACCCGGCCTTTAGTTGGTTTTTCTTCGGCCAGGAGTAGTTTTAATAAGGTTGTTTTACCAGCTCCTGACCTACCGACAATTGAAACAAACTCTTTTTTATTTACTTTAAAAGAGACGTCCTCTATGGCAATAGTCGTTTCTCCAAATGAATGAGGAGGATAAATTTTGGTAATATTTTGAAATTTTATCACGAATTATATTTTAATTTCAGCCTCTATAAATTTATCTAAATCTCCATCTAAGACGGCTTCGACATCGGAGGTTTCAACTCCAGTTCTCAAATCTTTTACCAGTTTGTAAGGGTGCAAAATATAAGACCTAATCTGATTTCCCCAACTGGCCGAGATTTGTTTTCCTTTAATTTCCTTTAATTTTTGTTGGCGCTCTAACTCTTTTAACTGATAGAGTTTGGCAGTTAAAACTTTCATCGCCTTTTCTCGATTTATTCCCTGGAGTCTTTCTGCCTGGGAAGCTGCCTGAATCCCGGTTGGAAGATGGGTAATTCTTACTGCGGATTCCCGTCGATTAACATATTGGCCACCGGGACCCGAAGCTCTAAAGGTCTCTAATTTTAAGTCTTCTGGTCTAATTTTTATTTCAGGTTCCCCTTTCTCAGAAATCTCAGGTAAAACTTCAACTAAAGCAAAAGAGGTATGGCGAAGATTTTTAGCTGAGAAAGGAGAAATTCGTACGAGTCTGTGAACCCCGGTTTCTCTTTTCAAAAAACCATAAGCTGAAGCTCCTTTAATTTCCAAGGAGACTTGTTTCATCCCGATTCTTCCTTCAGGGCCTCCTCCTTCTCCAAAGGATTGACTCAAAATTTTTGTTTTATATCCTTTCAAAGCACAATATCTTTCATAAACCCTGAATAGCATTGTTGCCCAATCTTGAGAGTCCTGTCCTCCTGCCCCAGCTGAAATTTCTAAAATAGCATTCCCTTTGTCATATTTTCCAGAAAGAAAAACTCGGAGCTCTTTTTGCTTTAATTCTCTCTTGAAATCTTCGATTTTCTTTTCATCCTTTTCTTCTTTTAGTAATTCCAGTTTAATCTCTAATTCATCAAACTCTTCTAATTCTTCCCTTATTTTTGCTATCTCCTGACTGATTTTTTTTGCTCTTTCTTTATCCTGCCAAAAATCTGATTTTTCTGTCTTTTTTTCTAATTCTTTAATTTTTTCTCTTTTCTCAGCAATGTCAAAGACAGTCCATCAAATGATGGAGTTTAGATTGAAGTTCCTTTAATTGTAAAGCTATATCAGTCATCGTTTTTTAATTTAACATAATTTTAAAAAAAGTAAACCTCTAATTCTTAGCCGGGAGAGAGATTCGAACTCTCGACCTATGGTTTACGGAACCATTGCTCTTCCACTGAGCTATCCCGGCCTGAGCGGGATACGGGAATCGAACCCGTGTTTTCACCTTGGGAAGGTGACGTTGAACCTCTCAACTAATCCCGCAAGGATTTAGCTCGTTAGCTCTTATCTGTCTGTCGGTATTTGATACCGACAGACATACCGACGAGCAACTAATCCCGCAGCTTACCAAAATTTCAGCTTTTCTAAAATTCTTTCCCAAATTCCTTTTTCTTCTTCTTTAACTTCTTTTTCTTCTTCTGGAGGTGGTAAAATTACTGTTACCTCTTCGCCTGGTTTTTTAAGGCCAAGGCTTTCTCGAGCCACTTCTTCTAAATGACTTTGGCTTGAAGTCTGAGAAATTCCGGCTTTCAATTCTTGATTTTTTTTCTCTAAAACTTGAATCTCTTCTTGTAGATTCCTAATCTGGGAAATGAGACCTGACCTCCTCTGATTTATTCTCCAATTAGAAATGATTAGAAAACCTATCGCTAAAAAAAATAATAATATGAGCAGTGCAGAAAAAAGTATTGTCTGGCGAGCCCGCCTCTTTTTAAATTTCCTTATTCTTTGTATCATAAGATAATGACCAAGATTAAAGCGAAAACAATTTTTAAAATAGTTTGGATTGTTTTAATCTCTCTGGTTGTCTTAAGTATGCTTGCCTTTTTATTAGCTCCCTTATTGTAGCATCATTATTTTATTTGGTAAATTGCCTTAAAATTGAAGATTTAATAGTTTTGAGCTCCGGTGATTTTAAAACTCTGGTAGTTAGTATATAAATAAAAACTCCCACCAGGCCGGCAAAGATCGTCTGACAGAAAACTCCAAAAAAAGTCTGCATATTGACAAAAATAGCTACAATTTTAAGGGTTGAATAGGCAAAAGGTATCATTAAGATACCAGAAAGAAGAATTTTTTTAAGAGAGTGGTAAATTTCTTTTTGTTTAAAATCTCCAATTTTTCTGTATAAAAAAAATAAAAGCAGAGATATTTGAAATATCCCTGATATGGATAAGGCCAAGGGAAGACCAATGACACTTATATTTTTAATTCCCTGCAGTTTAAAAAAAATTACCATGAAGTTCTGAAAAAGATTTGGAAACTTTAAAAGCCAGACAAATAAAAAACATAAGATAATATTTAAAACCATTGAGAAAATAGCAATTATTACCGGGGTTTTGGTGTCCTGAAAAGAAAAAAAGGCTCGAGCAGTGAGAGGAATAAGACTGGAAGCAAAAAGAGCGAAGGAAAAAAGACCAAGAGAAGCTGCTGTCAGTCTTGTTTCCAGCCAACCGAATTGACCAGTTCCCAAAATAAGTCGAACTAACTGGGCTCTTAAAATAAACATCAAGATACTGACTGGAATTATTAAAAAGAGAATCTGCCGAAAAACCGAGGAAAAACTTTCAAGAAATTTTTCTTTTTGCTGGCGTATCCAGGCCCGAGATAGAGTTGGAAAAGCAGCTATGGCAAAGGAAACCCCGATTATTCCAACCGGAAACCATTGAAGATTGTTAGAAAAGTTAAAAATGGCAATACTTCCAGAAGCCAAGGTTGAGGCAATAGCAGTAATAACAATTAAATTTAGATGATAAGAGGCCTGACCAATAGTTCTTGGAATCATTAACTTAAAAATTTTTCTTAGACCAGGGTATTTAAAATTAAAAAAGGGCCGATAGCAATATCCTGAGGCCTTAACCGAGGGAATCTGGATAAAAAGGTGCAAAAAAGCCCCTAAAATTACACCGTAAGCTAAGCCGAAAAGACCAAAAATAGGAACAAAAAATATAATGCCTGAGATGATGCCTAAATTATATAAAATTGGAGCCAGAGAATAAACTAAAAATCTATTGAAATATTGTAAAATTCCAGAAAAAATGCTGGAAATACCAAATAAAATCGGGCTAAAAAACATTATTCTGGTCAGGGCAATTGTCAAAGCTTTTTGTTCAATTCCAAAACCCGGAGCGACAAAATTAATAATAAAAGGGGTAAAAATAGCCAATATCAGACAAATAAAAATAAGTAAAATTAAAAAGCAATTTAAGACATTATTTGTGAGCTCCCAGCCTTCTTTGGAGTTTTTCTGAAAATATTCAGAAAATACTGGTAAAAAGGCGGCTGTAATTCCTCCGACAATCAAAATTCCATAGACAAAATCGGGAATTAGAAAAGCGGCAAAGTAAATATCCAGCTCAATCCCTGCTCCAAACCTTCCGGCTAAAAGCCTGTCTCTTATCAAGCCTAAAATGGCGCTAATTCCAGCCGATAACCCAAGTAAAACAGCAGCGAAAGTAACGGTCTTTGTCTGAGAATTTAAAAATTTATTAAAATTCATAATTTAAACCAATATATCATTATAATCCTTGACAGAAAAAATTTAAAGGGGTAAAATGAGTATGTCCTTGTAAGTTGAGTGATTGCCGAGCACATAACAAATTATGTGCTCGGAGGAAAGTCCGAACTCTTACCGGTTTTAAAACTGGTTAAAATGGTAACGGGCAATACCCGTACGTCGCGAGACGAGGGATGCGAACAGTGACGCCTCAAATCGTAAGACAAGAGGCATCCAATAATTGGATGAATTCTGGAGGTAACTCCGGGAGTGAAACGGTTAAATTCCTACCCAAGAGCAAGAACAAAGCCCCGCAACTTTTTACGCAAAGTTGAAAGGGTTCAAAGTAGTTCGCTTGAGCCTGGGAGCAATCTCAGGCCTAGATAGATAATCACAGCCGAGCAGATAAAATTTTTATATGCTTGGCACAGAATTCGGCTTACAGACTTACTGGGACATCAAAAAACAGAGACCGGGTCTCTGTTTTTTGATTAGTTTTTTGGTTAAGAATGTTTCTTTCTAAAATAGTTTCTGAGCTTTGGCTTGACTATTTAAAGCCTCGTTGACCAATTTGTCAGCTTCCTTATTTTTGTTGCGAGAAATAAGCTTAAATTTAACTTTTTTGAAATCAATCTTTAGATTCCAGACGGCAATGAATAAAGGCTGAATTTTTGAATCAAGAACTTTATATTCTCCCTTTAATTGTTTTATTAAAAGTTCGGAATCTAATCTTAGTTCAATTTCTGAGGATTTGGCTAATTTTTTTCCAAAGACAGCTTTAAATTTTTTTAAGGCAAAAATCACTGCCTGATATTCAGCCTCATTATTAGTAGCTGTACCAAGATACTCAGAATATTTTTTAACAATTTGGTCTTTTTCATTACAAAACAGAAATCCAATTGCCGCCGGCCCGGGATTGCCTCGGGAGCCACCGTCTGTGTAAATAATTATCTTTTTCATGCTTTTTCAAAATATTTAATTAAACACTCTTTAAATTTTTCTAAATTCTCATTTTTTAATGAAAAACCTGCAGCTGCGGGGTGTCCGCCATAAGTTTCCAGAAGCTGACGGCAACTCATCATAGCCTTCACTCCATCTAATCCCTTGGGTATTCTTACCGTTCCCTGGCTCTTTGTTTCTCCCTTTTTGAAAAGAAAAGTAGGTTTTTTGTATTTATTACAAATTATTGAAGCTGCCGAACTGAGTAAAATTAATTCCCAATCAGATTTTCCTTTAAAAATAATTTCTTCATTCATCTCTAAAATCTCCTCTTCAAGGTCCCGAACTATTTCCTTTATTTTTTCTTTTTTTAGTTCATTTTTCTTTAAAAGTTTTTCGATAATCTTTTTTATATCTTTCAAAGAGGAACTTGCCAAAACCCTAAAGGAAGCTGGCATTTTATTCTCAACATCCCTGACATTTAAAATAGAAATTATTTTAGAGATTTTTTGACGGAAATTGAGATAATTTTTCTCTTGGAAAGCAAAAGGGATACTATTTAAAAATACTTTAATTCCTGGTCGCCAGGAATTTTCTAATGACTCTAAGCCCTCCGCTATAAAAAGCTGATTTTCATTTTCTTCTGGCATCATATCGGCGATAGTGCCCAAAGCCACTAATTCCAAGAAATTTTTTCTCATTACTTCTGACATTTTTTCTTTTAAAAGAAGCCGGGAAAGCCTAAAAATTATTCCTACGGTAGCTAGTCCTTTAAATGGATATCTATCTCCTTTTTGTTTAGGATCAACAATAATTTGGGCTTTAGGTAACTTATCTAAAATTTGATGATGGTCAATAATTATTACTTCAAAACCTAAACTTTTAGCTATTTTCACTTCCTGAAAATTCCCAATTCCGCAATCTAAGGCAATTAACAAAGCAGGAGCAATAGTTTTTAAAAAACCAAGGGCTGTTTTATTTATTCCATATCCTTCTTTTTCTCGATCGGGAAAATAAACTGCCGAAACCTCTCCGCCTAAATTTTGAATACTTTCTTTTAAAATAATTACCGAGGTTGCTCCATCCAAGTCAGCATCACCATAAATAATAATTTTTTCTTTTCCTTTTATAGCTTTTAAAATTCGCTCAGCTGCTTTTTTTAGATTTTTTATTTCCATAGTGGTAATAATAATTAAGCGAGGCAACAAGTTGCCGAGCGATTACTTTAAGGCTTCGATTCCCGGCAGTTTTTCACCGCTCAAAAATTCAAGCATTGCCCCGCCACCGGTGGAAACATGATCAAATTTATCTAAGAGATTAAATTTATTTAAGGCCGAGATGAGATCTCCTCCACCAACAATTTTAAAAGCCGAATAATTTCTGGCAATGGTTTTGGCTATTTCTTTTGTTCCTTTTTCAAATTGCTCTTTCTCATACATTCCCAGAGGACCCGACCAGATAATCATTTTAGCTTCTTTAATTATTTCAGAAAAAATTTTGATTGTTTCTGGACCAATATCATAAAACCCTTCTTCTTTTTTTACTATTCCCGGAGCCGCCTGTCTGATATAACCCTCCTCTAATCCTCTTTCAACATCAGCTAATGAAACAACTCCATCAATTGGCAGATGGAGCCTGGGATTAGTTAAATTAATTTTTTCAATTTTTCTTATTACTTCAGAACTCTCTGGCAAGCCCTTGCCAATCAAAATCCCTTTCAGTCTCAAAACAGCATTAGCAATTTCTCCTCCTAAAAGTAAATGGTCAGCTTTTTTTAAAAAATTTTCAATTACCTTAATTTTAGTAGAAATTTTTACCCCGCCAATCACCGCTATTAAGGGCCGCCAAGGATCTTCCAAGACTTTAGAAAGAACTTTCACTTCTTTTTCAAGCAAAAACCCGGCCCCCGAAGGCAGATATTTTGGTATTCCTGCAACTGAAGCATGCGCTCTATGACAAGCGCCAAATCCATCATTAATATAGATATCGGCTAATTCTGAAAGGGCTTTGGCAAAATTTTCCTTATTTTGCTCTTCCTCTTCATAAAATCTGAGGTTTTCCAAAAGAAATACTTCTCCAGCTTTCATATTTCCTATTTCCTTTTTTACTTTCTCTCCCAGGCAGTCATCTAAAAATTTCACCTTTTGCTCCAATATTTCCTCTAATCTCAGAGAAAGCGGTTTTAAGCTATATTTTTTCTCTTTGCCTTTCGGCCTTCCCAAATGACTGATTAAAATTATTTTAGCCCCCTTCTCCTTTAAATATTCAATGGTAGGCAGGGACTGTTTAATTCGGAAATCATCGGTTATCCGTCCCTTTTCATCAAAGGGAACATTAAAATCACATCTAAGTAATACTCGTTTATTCTTGAAATTGAAGTCCTTTAATGTTTTCATGTTTAACGGGGTTTTCTTTTCTTCAGGGATTCTTCCAGTGTTTTTTTTAATTCTTCTAAGTTAACAGTTTTTCTTTTTCTCTCTTTTTCAGTTTTTTCTCGCCCGAAAGTTTTTTTTGAGGATGAAAAAGAAACAGGCTCTTTTTTAATTGCCTCTTTCAAGGAAATAGCTTCACTTTTTCCTTCTTCTTTTTCTCTTTCTATTTTTTTTAGGCAGGATTTACAATAAACCGGCCGGACCCCATCAGGAGGAAAAACAACCTTGGTCCACTTTTTACAAAGAGAACATTTGGCATCATAAAGAACTGGGGAAGCTGGCTGGGAAGTAACCGGGAACTTTAAACTTCCTAACCAGCTCTTAATTTTTTCCTCAACAACCTGCCGAGAAGTCCCATATCTTTCGCGGGAAACTTTAATAATCTTCTCTTTATTTGACTTTTCTGGTTCTGGAAAGGGCGGTAAAGTTTCAGCTGAAAAAGGTCGGCCGGCTATTCCACTAATCATTAATTTTAAATAGACATTATATTTGGCTAAATTAACTAAATCGTTAGCGGTAAGTTCTGGTAAAAATTCATTTTCTAAAAATTCTGCATCCTCAGCTCCTACTCTAAAAACAACCATTGTTCCAACGTTACCAAAAATCGCATCTCTGACCCTAGTGCTCCTCCCAGTTGGAGTCATCTCTTCTAACTGAGAAATATATTGATTGCCCAAAACAAGAGAAAGGCGATATTTCCTTGCCTCAGATAATATATTAACAAAAGATTCAGTGGCAAAATTCTGAAATTCATCAACATATAAATAGAAATCTTTCCTTTTTTCTTCAGGTATATTTACTCTTGACATTGCAGCTAACTGCAATTTGGTAATTAAAAGAGCTCCCAAAAGCCGGGAATTATCCTCGCCTACTCTCCCTTTGGAAATATTAGCAATTAAAATCTTTCCTTCATCCATGACTTTCCTCATGTCAATAGTGGTGTTAACCTGACCTATAATATTCCTGATTAGCGGATTGGAAATAAACTGGCCAACTTTATTTTGGATAGCAGCTGTTGCTTCAACTTCGTATCTCTGGGTATAACGACCAAATTCAGTAACCCAAAAAGATTTAACCACCGGATCAGTGATTCTCTCCACCACTTTTTTTCGATAATCGGAATCAGCCAGCATTCGGTTTACTCCAAGCAACGTTGAGCCTGGATATTCGAGCAGGGCTAAAATGGAATTGTTCAAAATATATTCCATTCTGGCCGACCAGACATCGGGCCAGATTTTTTTAAAAACTCCCATTAGGCCCGAAGCCACCAAATGCCTGTGCTCTATATTAACTTTCTCCATAACATTAAAGGCAATAGGGCAATTTAAATCAGCCGGATTAAAATAGATAACGTCGTTAATTCGATTGGAAGGAATAAAATCTAAGAGACGTTCTGCCGCCTCGCCATGGGGATCGATAAAACCAATTCCCTTGCCCTGCTTTATATCCTGGATTGCCATATTTTCCATCATCACTGTTTTACCCATACCGGTTTTCCCAACAACATAAATATGCCGGCGCCTATCGTCGGTTTTTATTCCGAATTTTTTGCGGATATTACGAAAAGTTGTTTCGGCAAAAAAATTTATTTCGTTATCCATAAAATTGAATCATTCCACTGGTAATCCCGAGGGCGCTTCTCCTTTTTTAACCTCAACTCGAGGAATAGCAGGAGCCGGAGCAACAATTTTGCCGGGGAAATGAAATAAGGTGGCTAATTCCTCAGTATTTAAAATAGAGGTCCCGCCCGACCTGGGAAACCAAGGAGACCATCTCTTCTGATAATTTTTAAACAGCCTTCTTTTCCTTATATAGACTCTCCTTTTATCTAAAAACCAGAAGGGAACTGATTTCACTTTAGTCATTATCGTTTTGTCAGGCTTGAAGCCTCCTATATCCTCATAAGAAACTTCTTTAAAAAGACCAAAAGCAAACCGGGACATTGGTTTTAAAAAGACGTCTCGCTTTCCAAGATAGATAAATCTAATATGGCAATCGAAGCCAAATTTTGAAATTTTTTCTTCAATAGCTGCTACTATTTCTCTCTCTCCGGGGGTAAGTTTCATTTCCGGAGGGATAATTTCTTTTTCCTCTGCAGGAGCTGCTCCCGGCGGTTTGCCGGCAATTAAAACTTCAGCAACTTCCTGAATCATTGGTTTTGGTTTTGGTTTTCCCAGTCTTCTAACTAACTTATCCCTTATCTCCAGGCCCTGCTTTACCCAAGGCTTTGTCTCGTCTCTGGTTGGGGTGGCTCTAATCTGGAGCCAGAGCTGCTCTCCTGGTCTAAGACCCGCCATTCCTTCAAGAAACCCGGCTAAAGGATCAATTCTTTTTTCCTCTTTAGTTTCTCTTTCTGATTCAAATTTGAGATAGGTCTTAATTGGGTAAGGATCTGGTTTAGTATTAACAAAACTCGTACCCCACAAATCCCAATCTTTGTTGGGAATATCCTGGGGGACCTGTTTAGTATAATCTTCAACTTCAAAAATCTCTGCCTCCGGGTATTGAGAGTAGATATTTGATTCAATGATATTTCGGAATATCTTGGCCGCCCTGATATAAAAATGAACTTCGCCGCCTAAGCTGACAATCTCAAGAGAAATGGATTGTTGAAATTGGCCTTCTAACCATTTTTCTCTCCAGGTGAAGACATCGTGAATTGCATGGAAACCGGCAAAAACCTGCTCCATGGCTCTGATGGGCTTTAATACCTCTTTTGGCATTCTAATCTCGAGTACAATCTTCTTTAGGGTAGCATCCCATCTTTCTTGAATAAAATAAAAATAAAGAATTCGAAAGGGTTTCCAAAATAAAAAAGGCAATAATAGCCACCACCAGGTTTTGAAAATTAACCAAACCTTTTCTAAAATCGGTACAGAAACCATTATTAAATCTGAAAGCTCTAAAGACATCTTTTTTTCTTAAATCTCTCTGATAGTATATTTTCCCTTGGGGTTTTTAAAAAAATATTGTTTGTTGTTTAAATTTAGTAAAATTGTATTTTTTTTGACAAAGCGCTGTTCTAAAACATTTTTAACAATTTCTTCTTTCGAAAGGGGTTCTTTTTTTCCTTTTAAAATTTTAGAAATAATATCTTTTACTACTCCCTGTTCATATCCCCACTCTTTCAAGGCATAGAGTCCTCTACCAACTAAAACAAATCTGGGGTCCCGGATTAATTCGTTATGGACGCTCTGGAGATTTGGATGAAAAAACTTCCATCCCAGATTCGCCTTGCCAATAAACTGAGTTATTTTAGTAAAATGGAGTGGCCTATTTTCCTTTTTTAGGATTAGATAAGCTTTATCTTTAATCCCCCTGGGATTAATCTCTGGCCAATCTTTTAGGCCAAATAAACCTTGGGGATTTTGCTGTATTATTTTTGAAATTTCAAGAAAAGAAAGTAAAGCCTGGGAACTTAAGCAGTTGACGGTTTGTTTTTCTAACTCTTTTCCAAAAATTTGATAAGGTTCGAGCTCTTCTATAATTAGAGGGGCTTTTTTCTCTGAAAGAATATTATGGAAAGAAGCTATTGCTGATTTAGCGAGAGCTAAAACATTGGAATCTACTGCCCATAAAGAATAGAGTTTTTTAGTCTCTGGAATCCTGGTAAAGGGAGGACTTAAAGCCAGCAAAAAGAAAACATGATTTTGAAGCCTTTTGCCTCCAAAAAGATTAAGCAAGATACCTTCCTTTTTTAAGCCGCCATTAGCTTTAAGCTGATTAGCAAAATACTGAAAAATTTCTTGATATTTCCCTATTTTGGGCTTCAACTTCGCCATCCCATCCTCTTCAATCTGGCGAACCCTCTCTCGAGTAATACCATAACTTTTCCCAATCTGCTCTAAGGTTTCCTTTTGGCCGGATTTTTTTAAACCGAAACGGCGCAAGATAACATCTTTTGTTCTTTGAGGTAAACCGCTGACTAAGTCTTGACAAATTTTAACGTAATTAAAGTCCATATTAGTTTATTTAAGCACGCTTAAGGCATTCGGTCAAGCCTTCTTTCGCCATTTTGACCAGCTAACCAATAGGGGGCTGGCAATAAAAATTGAAGAATAAACACCGCATAATACTCCAATAATCAAAGTTAAAGAAAAATATCTTAAAGTCTCTCCCCCAAAGAAAAAGATAGCTGCCAAAACAAATAAGGTAGTTAAAGAAGTGTTAATTGACCGAACCAAAGTTTGGTTAAGGCTTCTATTTACTGTTTCTTCAAAACTTAGGCCTATTATCTTCCAGAGATTTTCTCTTATTCTATCAAAAACCACTACCGTATCATTAATAGAATAACCCAAAACCGTAAGCAGGGCGACAACCACTGGAATAGTTATTTGAATGCCATAGATTTTTCCCAAAACTGAAAAAACCCCCAAAGGTATTAAAACATCATGGAAAAGGGCTAAAAGGGCAGCAATTCCATATTGCCAAGATTTAACTGGTCGAGAAATTCTTCTAAAGGCAAAGGCAATATAGAGAACTATTGCTAACAAAGAAAGTATTATAACAATTTTAGTAGTTTTCTTTAATTCGCTACCAATTGCTGGCCCAATTGCTTCAAAACGTTTTTCCTCAACTTCATTGTCTTCCTTTAACTTTTGCAAAACCTCCTGATGAGTATCTTCTGAAATATCTTTCATTCTTAAAATCACTCCCCTTTCTCCAGTAGGTTGAACGTGAATTTTCCCCAAATCAATGTCAACCAGTTTCTCCTTTATTATCTTATTTGAAGGCCTTTCCTGTTTGTATTCCACTTCCAAAATACTCCCGCCGGTAAAATCAATTCCCGGATTTAAACCAAAAATAATCAGGCAAACCAAACTCCCCAAGATTAAAGCTCCAGAAAAAACGAAATAAATTTTTTTAAATTTTAGAAAATTAATATTCATTTCCACAGCCAACCTATTTTCTCTAATTTTGTTCCTTCAAAAGATTTCAAGAAGTTCTCGGTAATGAAAATTGCTGAAAACATACTCAACAAAATTCCTAAACCCAAAGTTAGAGCAAAACCCTTAATGAAACTGGTGCCAAAGCTAAATAAAATTAGAACCACAATTAAGGTAGTTAGGTTTCCATCTCGAATAGAAGGCCAGGCCCTCTTGAATCCTTCTTCCAGAGAAGCTGAAAAAGTTTTTTTCTCAGCTAACTCTTCTTTCATTCGAGAAAAAATTAAAATATTAGCATCAACCGCCATACCGATAGATAAAACAAGACCACCGATTCCAGCCAAGGTGAGAGTAACTGGAATAATTTTAAAGAGAGATAAAACTAAAGCGATATAAATTCCTAAAGCAATTGAAGCTAGAATCCCGGCTAACCTATAAAAAAGAATCATAAATAAAATTATAGCTAAAAAACCCAAAGCCCCGGCTTTTAAAGATTGTTCCAAAGAAATTTTACCCAGAGTCGGCCCTACTGCCTGTTGGGAAATTAATTCAATGGGTACAGGTAAAGCTCCAGCATTTAATTCTCTTACTCGTTTTTTAACTTCATCCAAAGTAAAGTTGCCGGTAATTTGAGCCTTGCCGCCAGAAATTTTTTCTTGAACCATCGGAGCCTGTTGAAGTTGATAATCCAAATATATTGCTAATGGTTTCCCAATATTTTTTAAAGTTAAATCTTCAAAAATTTTCGATCCCTCTTCATCAAATTGAAGCAAAATTAAGGGCTTTTGAGTAGTCTGGTCAAAGCCAATTTCAGATTTTTTTAAATATTTTCCAGTCAAAGGAGTGGATTTAAAATAAGGGTCTTCAAGGGCTAATTGCCAATCCTCAACTTCTTGCATTTGCTCTAAGGTCAAACCTTCCATTTCTTTTTGTTTGGCAAGTATTTTTTGGGTTTCCTCTTCTTCCTTTTGTTCTTTGAATTCTAAATAGGGAGTTTGGCCAATCATTCGAATTCCTTCTGAAACATTTTTTATTCCAGCTAACTCAATGATTAACCTTTCTCCTTGAACCTGAACCACTGGTTCCTTTACTCCGAAAAGATTTACTCTTCTCTCAATGACATCTCTCAAACCTTCCATCGAACTTCCCCTGTCTTCTGGCGAAACATCGGAGAGATCGGCCTGATAAAGAAGGTGGACGCCACCCTGAAGATCTAAACCTAATTTAAAAGGTATTTCCCAGAAATGAGCTAATTTCCAGGAAAATTTTTGATTCAAAAAATCAATCCCCTGATTAAAATATTTAGGATAGCTTAAATTCCCAACAAAAAAGGCTAAGATAAAAATAACTAAAATTTTAAAATAGATTTTTCTTTTTTTCATCTTTTTAATTTGCGAAGCAAATTACAGTGAGCGAAGCGAACGGTTACTATTAATTTAGCCGTATTTAGGATAACAGCATTTCTTGTATTTCATTGGTTTACCTGTCTTTGGGTTAATTTTCCCGCAGGGACAGGGATCGTTTCGGCCCACCTTTTTCTTTACATTACGCGACCCGGCCGCGTAATTTGGAGCGGGGGAACTGACCACTGGAGTTTCGGCTATTTTAGGAGCAAGCGGTACTTTTAAAATAGTGTTGGCAATAGTTGACTCGATTGTTGAAAGTAATCTCTGAAACTTTTTGTGTCCTTCTGATTTGTATTCAACCAAAGGGTCTCTTTGACCGTAAGCTCGCAGGCTGACCGAACCTCTTAAATCTTCCATATAATATAAATGGTCCACCCATAACATATCTAAGGTTCTTAAACTGACCAACTTCTCAATTTTTGGCATATTTTCTGGGCCTATCTCTTTTTCTTTAGCTGTATAATCTTTTTCTGAAAAACCTGTTTTTTTTATCATTTGTAAAATTTTTTCCCTCAGCTCTTCAGGGGATGCCTTGAGTATTTCTTTTCTTTTTTTATAAATTGTTTCCCGGTGTTTATTCATCACATCGTCATACTCTAAAACATGTTTTCTTAAATCAAAGTTCATTCCCTCAATTTTTGTCTGGGACTGCTCAATCACCCCGGAAATAAGATTAGCCTCAATTGGCTGGTCCTCGGGAATTTTTAAATAACCCATCAAAGATTTTATTCTATCTCCGCCAAAAATTCTCAAAAGATCATCTTCCAAAGAAACAAAAAATTGACTGGAACCCGAATCACCCTGCCTTCCTGATCTTCCCCGAAGTTGGTTATCAATTCTTCTTGCCTCATGGCGTTCAGTGCCAATAACATGAAGTCCACCAAGTTCTTTAACTTTTTCAGCCTCTCCAGGATTTAGAGGATTACCTCCCAAAATTATATCCACTCCCCTACCTGCCATATTAGTAGCTACAGTTACCTGACCCTTCCTGCCTGCCTGAGCAATAATTTCCCCTTCTCTCTCATGATGTTTGGCATTTAAAATCTGATGAGAAATTCCTTCTCTATCCAGTAATTTTCCCAGATATTCATTTTTCTCAATCGAGGTAGTGCCCACCAAAACTGGCTGACCTCTCGAATTTTTTTCCTTAATTTCTTGAATTACTGCCTTAAACTTTCCTTTCTCGGTTTTGTAAATGCTATCTGGTAGGCTTTTTCTAATCAGCGGTTTGTTGGTTGGCACAACAATAACCTCCAACCTATAAACTTTATCAAATTCCTCAGCCGAAGTAACAGCTGTCCCGGTCATTCCGGCCAATTTTTTATAAATACGGAAATAATTTTGAAAAGTAATGCTAGCCAATGTCAATGATTCAGGTTGCACTTCCACTCCTTCTTTGGCCTCAATGGCTTGATGCAGCCCGCCTGACCAACGACGACCCGGCATTAACCTGCCGGTAAATTCGTCAACAATGACAACCTGCCCATCTTTAACTACATAATCTCTGTCACGCTTGAACATCGCCTCAGCCTTTAAGGCCTGTTCCAAATGATGCAAATATTTTATTCCTTTATCCTCATAAATATTTTCTAACCCCAAAATTTTTTCTATTTTATTTATTCCCTCTTCAGTTAAGGTAACTGCCTTCTGCTTCTCATCAATTTCATAATCAGTCTTTGGATTCAATTTTGGAATAATTTTGGCAAATTCATTATACCATTTTGAACTCTCGGTATCGGGAGCAGAAATAATTAAAGGAGTCCTGGCTTCATCAATTAAAATTGAGTCAACCTCATCAATAATGGCATAATGAAAGCCGCGTTGAACCTGGTCTTTCAAATCATAGACCATATTATTTCTTAAATAATCAAAGCCAAATTCGTTATTGGTTCCGTAGGTAATATCAGCTGAATAGGCTTCTTTTCTTGAGCAAGGTCTTAAAAAATCTTCAACCACTTTAAAACCTCCCATCTCATCTCTAATTTTATCCTCTTTATCGGCCTCTTTGTATTCTGGGTCATATAAAAAGGCCTGGTCATGGTTTAAACAACCTACGCTCAGGCCTAATAAATGATAAATTTGCCCCATCCAGACCGTATCTCTTCTGGCTAAATAATCATTAACAGTAACAATATGGACTCCTTTTCCTTCTAAAGCATTTAAATAAACCGGCAGGGTAGCAGCTAAAGTCTTTCCTTCACCGGTTTTCATTTCAGCGATTTTTCCTTGATGCAAAACTATTCCGCCAATTAGTTGGACATCAAAATGCCGTTGTTTTAAAGTTCTTTTTGCTCCTTCTCGAACCAGGGCAAAGGCCTCAGGTAAAATATCATCTAAACATTTCTCTTTGGGAGCCGCTTTTAATTTCTCTCTAAATTCTAAAGTTTTCTCTTTCAGTTTCTCATTAGAAAAATTCTCGAATTCTGGTTCGAGTTTATTTATTTTCTCAATCAGAGGCTGAAGTTTTTTTAAATATTTTTCGTTAGCATCACCAAAAATTTTAGTAAGAAATGGCATAATATAATACCTTTTAATATAATTAATTTCCTTCCTCCCTTATTCTTCCCTTTCTATAAAACCTCGCCTGAGGAGATAGATGAAGTTCTTTTTTTAGAGCCCTGGTTTTTCTTTTGCCCAAAGAAATTATTTTTTCTTTATATTGTTTTAATTCTCTCTGTAATTCATCTTTTACTTCGGTTACTGCTGTTCTTAAATTTTTTGAAACAGCTTCTGCTCTCAAACTCATTCCCGGAAATCTCATTTGAACTTCGGCCCGAAAAACAGGCCCCTTCAGATGATGTAAACTTTCCTTTCCAATTTCTACCCAGGCCTCAATTCTTGACTTTCCTTTGCCAAAAAAATGATTATAATATATTTTATTTTGAAAAGTTTTGAAAAATTTTTCAAGAGAGTTTAGTTTCTCTTCAATATGCGCTTCAATATCTCGATTTAGTTTTATATTCTTTGTTTTAATAACTATTTTCATGCATTAATATTAACAAATCTATACAAAAAAACAACCGAGCACATAAGACTTATGTGCTCGGCTGAGAAGATTTTATTTCTTCTTCTTTTTCTTCTTCTTTTTCTTTTTTTTCTTTGCCATCAGGTTTATGCTCAAATTACAGAGATTATTTACAAGATATTTTTTGCTTTTCTCTACTATTTTAGAATCTGGTATTTGAGCAAGTTATTTTTAAAAGGTCTTTAGCAAATAGTCGACCACTATTTGGAAAAAAGTTTTTTTTAATTTGCGAAGCAAATTACAGTGAGCGAAGCGAACGGTTCCAAATTTTTTTATTATTTAATTCTTTCATTTCAAGAAAGATTGTCAAGTGTGGATAACCAAAAAATTAAAAATTTTTTAATCTTTAAAACCTAGATAACAAACTTCTTCCTCTAAAACTATTCCAAATTTATTTTTTACTTTTTGTTTAGCTAATTTTATTAATTTTATTACATCTTTTGCCCTCCCGTTGCCTAAATTGACAATGAAATTGGCGTGTTTCTCAGAAATTTCTACATCTCCAATTCTTTTTCCCTTAAGACTACACTTTTCAATTAAAAAACCGGCAGATTTTCTAAAAGGATTCTTAAATATTGACCCTGCAGAAAACCCCGGCGGGATTTTTTTAGTTCTTGTTTTTAAAATTTCTAACCGCTCCTTTTCTAAATCTTCTTTTCCCCTTTTTTTTAATTTTAAAATAACCTCTAAAATTATTGGTTTTCCTCCTTTTGTCTTTTTAAGTCGGGAATTTCGGTATCCAAAAGAAAGCCATTTTCTCCCAACTTTTTTTATTTTACCTCTTGGCATTAAAAGCTCCACTTCTTCTACGCAATCGCCGATTTCCCAAACTCCTCTTGGCCAACCGGCATTACCATAAACTGCCCCACCCAAAGTTCCTGGAATACCACTACCCTCCTCTAATCCCGAGAGTCCTGCCCCAACTGCAGCTTCAATAATATTATCCAAAATAGCTCCAGATTCTGCAATAATTTTTTTCTTTTTAATTTTAAAATTTCGCGTTTCGTTTTTAATTACAAGTCCTTCAAACCCTTTGTCAGAAATTAATAAATTTGAGCCTCCTCCCAAAACAAAAAATGGCA
Source organism: uncultured Candidatus Saccharibacteria bacterium (assembly GCA_964551595.1). Classification (GTDB taxonomy): domain Bacteria; phylum Patescibacteriota; class Minisyncoccia; order Minisyncoccales; family CAZKCU01; genus CAZKCU01. The sequence continues at coordinate 8,762 of CAZKCU010000004.1, read as the reverse complement.
ACTTTAATTTTTTTGCCACCTTGATTGCTCCAATTAAATCTTCTTTTTTCTTTGCCACAAAAAAATATTTAGCCCAGCCCCCAATTTTAAAAGTAGTGTAATTTTTCAGCAAAATATTTTTTTTAACTCCTGGTAAAAGTTTATTAATGCTCATCGTCTTTATTCTACCACAAAACAAAAGGCCGGGAGAGTTAACTCCAACTCTAAGTCTTTAGTGAGTGCTATCCTCCCGACCCAATTATATTTTATCAAAGATTAATAAAAAAGCAAAAATCCTCGCTCGAGGGAGGATTTTTGCCGACAAAGAATGGAGCCCTTCGATTTCTCTCAGGGTCGCACTCACTGTCTACATATTAGCAAATTCAAATTTTTTTGTCAACCCCGGCACCAATTTTGCAATAGAAATTCGGCTATTCTTTACATTTAATATCCGAGGAGTTGATTGATTTTTGTTCTTGTTGCCGGGCCCACATAGCCTGTCCCCCTCTTTAAACCGAGGGGTTTTAATATTTCTGAATTATATTTTTCCTGAAAGCGAATTACAGCAGCATCAGTCAAAATAAGGAAATTTCCAGTGACCAATCCTTCAGAATAAATTTCAGGCCCCTGATTTTTTAAAAATTCCTGTAAACAGCGTACCTCGGAATTATCTCTCATTCCAAAATAAAGGTTGTTTTCCAACTTCTGGCAAGAAAAGGAGCTAAACTCCTTTTGGCCGCGGGAAACCAGGATGGCGTTTATTTTTGCCTGAACTTCAGCAATCTGCCTTTTTAATTCTTCAATTCGAGCCAGAAGCTGGCTGATTAATTCAGCTTCTCTTTCTTCTCCAGATTCTTCCTGAATGGTAATTTCCCAGGAAAAAGAAAAATAATTTTCTCTGCCGTCAAACCCGGAGGTTTTGCTTTTAATAAAGGGAATAAGGGTTAAAGAGCTGTATTTTGCGTTAAATCCGGGGATAGTGATTTTTCCTTTCTGTTCTCCGTCCAAAATCAAAGACTCAACAAAACACTCCCCTTTCAAATCGCAAAGCAAATAAGGAATTTTGAACTCAACAGAGCCATCTCCCTCAAATTCCGAAGTAAGATTGTCCCCTCCGCCTATGAACCTATGCCAGTTGGCGCTCCAGTAAGTAGTATCATGATAAGTAGATAAAACAGTTTCTATACTCGGAAGATAATAAAGAGTAGGGACAAGACGAAGGTCTTTGAGGTTTTTGTTCAAATAGCAATACCTACTTCCCAATTTACAGTCATTGACTAAAACCGCGATTGCCCAATTGGCAAAGATTTGAGAGAAATCATCTTTGAATCCATTTTTTACCAGAGCATAATTTATGCTTTCAATCCCTGTTTTGTCTGATTGCAGAGAATCAACCAAAATCTTCTTTCCGTAATGGTCAACTAAATACTGAGTAAATAAATTTATTGCGCCATAGTCTTCTTTTCTGTTAAGCCACTCGGTTAAAGAATCATTTGGTTTTTCCAGAAAAGCTTTGACCCTTCTCTCAAGATTGCTTCCCTTGTAAGTATCATCATAACCCAGTAAAGTCGGGGCATATTCTGCCCGGGCTTCGTTCAGCCAGACCTCCTCGGTCACATTTCTTAATAAATCTTTCTGGTTGACCGTGATTAGATGGGTAAATTCATGGGCTAAAAAAACTTTTGCCAGGGGTGTATCAATGTGCTTGGCATTTAGATAAACCATTTCTCTTTCGTTTGACCTTGGATTTTGCAATCGGGAATAAACATCTCCGGAATTAAAATAACCACCGGCTTCTCTAATAATTGGCTGAATTAAAATAGTTATTCTTTCATCTCTGTCAATTCCTGGTTTAGGTTCAGAACCAAAGGTTGAGGTCAGGGTAGGATAAATTTTTCTCTCAAACTCAGTAGCCAGACTATAGAAAGACGTATCCAAACTTTTCCTTCTTGAATAAGAAAGCTCCTGCCACCATTCTTTGTCAACGTAAAAATATAATTGATCGGTAATTTTTTGCAAGACGGCCTCAGTCTCTTCCCTGCCCTGCGAATCGTAAGAAGGATCAATGTTAAAATCAACCTCCTGACCCAAAGTTTGAGCATTGCTTGCTAAAGGAAAAGCAAGCAAAATTGCTGCAAGGATAACTATGGTTACTTTAGTCTTGGAAATTGGCATGTTTTGACAGAGGAAAAACTTTGAGAGTTTGAAAGACATAGACGCGGATTAATACGGATAACTTAATTCTATTATAGCGCCAAACCAAACCAAAAACAATCAAAATATTGACTTACGAAGTCAATATTTTGAAGCGTTTAACGAAGTCTCACTTCGTGAGATTGATGCCGCTTAAAGTTTTGGCAACTTGGCTGTCCTCGCGAACGGGGCCCGTAAAGATTACCTGCTCCTTATTAAGATAAATTCTCTCGGGAGACCATACAGTATCTTTTAGCGGCGCAAGCTGGAAAGTTTTCTTTGTCGGGTCATCGGAACTAGGCACCATCTGTAAAAGATAGACATCCGTCAAAACAAGTTTCGGAAAAGTAGAAAGTTTACCGATATATATATCTCCAGTTGAAAGATAGACAACGGAATAAGGTTTATTGAAAATGCCCTTAAGGACATTGGGTTTATAAACCGAGAGGACCGCGATGGTTATAGACCCGCCGACGACTACGACTAACACTGATGCTAAAAGTATGATTTTAATTTTCTTAGACATATACAAATTATAACATATCGCCATAACCTACAATAGCAAAGTTATCAACAACCTAAAACTCTCCTTTTTACAGGAGAGTTTTAGTTCAGGGCAAGCTTCCAAGGATAAACTTAAGATTTTTATAGCCCTTGCAATTGGCTTTGAAACATCTGAATCAACTGCTGTAATAGCGAAACCAACGCAACCTGTAACGTCCTGATATTGGCGCGGATTTCAGCGGCAGTTACCGGATGGGCGTAAGGAAGAGTGATACCTGAGGGTAATGTAGCTACGGCTCCTCCGACGCCGCCTCCGCCGCCACTACCACATGTATCGCTATCAGGCGTGATAGTAACAGTTACATTGCCACTTCCCGTCAAAGTAAGTCTTGATTCGCTTCTACTACAATCTGCCTTTGAGTTAAATTCAGAGCTACTTGCCGGACTTAAAGTGAAAGTTGTTCGATCAGAAGAAGTAATACCTATGGAGGAATTATCTAATAAACCAACACTGAAGTTACTAGTTCCAATAGTAATTGATTCAACCACAGCATTAGAACCAAAAACATTAAAGTCTTGATTTCCAACTCTAATAACGGTATCAGTTTCTATCGTAACGTCGTTGTAAGCCGCATTAGCAAAACCAACGAAACCAAGAGAACACATTAGGACGGCACTTAGAATAATTAACTTAAATTTAATGTTTGTCATTCTTTTTTAGTAAAGAATTAAGGTTGGTTAAGATTACTCAGCGGGCGCATCGTCAGTAGCTAATATCCAATAAGCCGTACTTCCAACCATAATTTTTATATACATTATGTGTCCCGTAGTTACATCTTGGCTAGCTGAACTAGTTGAAAGCAATGTTCCTGCGCCGTCTCCGCCAACTTCATCCTGAGCAAAGTAGAGAAGGTTTGGCATTAATGCAGTACCATAATCTTGCAACTGTATATAAGCTGAGTTTCCGTGATGTCCCTTGCTGTTAAGGTCTAGCGTCAAAGGATACAGTGTAGCTGCCGAACTAGTAACAGTATTAGCGATTTCGAATTCTCCACCACTCATATAACCGCTAACACTCTGGGAAGTACTCTGCTCAACTTTTCCATATACAGCAACTGCCACATTTCCACCTGTTCCAAGTGGGGTAAGAACGCTATTTACTCCAATTAAATTTTGGCCTGTACTATTAAATGTACCAGTAGAAGTCACGCTTAATCCGCGAGATACAGCATTTGCAGCACCTACATTTGCTGCAGTTTGAATTATACTAACAGCATTGCCTGGGCCACCACCGTAAATTGTTGTGAGACCTGTTTGAGAAGCAGCACCAATTGTAATGGCACCAGAGGTGTGAGCAGCACCAAGCGTTAATGCGCCTGTTGTTTGAGTAGAACCAAGAGCAATAGCTGAAGTTGCAGCACCATCTAATGTAAGCGTACCATCACTCGTAATAGCTAAAGCTTCGAGTGTAAGTGTAGCATTTGCTGAACCAACCCCTACCCCCATAATGAGAGCGAGAGCAAGAAAACCTAAACCCAAACCTTTAAATATTTTATTCATTGTTTTTATTATTATTTTTAGTTTTTAATTTTCCCAAAATTTCTTATTGTTTACCATGCATCAGCAAACAATAAGTTTATTTTGGATAATTGATTATTAATTTTCGACCTTTTCGTTTTTGCCTTTAATTTGCTGGATGAAGGGCCGGCAATCGACCTTTGAAATTTTAAAGGATATTTTTATTATATCACACTTTTAAAAATCAAGCGTCTGTGGATAACTTTTTCTTTCCAAGGGTCGCTGCTGAAACAATTGAGGGCAATACTAAAAACAGAGCTGCAATTAGGACTGTTTTTGCTTTGAAATTATTAAGCATATGTTTTTTAATTATATCAAAGGATTAAAGAAAAAACAAAAGACCCCGGGAAATTCCCAAGGTCCTCTGTCGCCTCACAAGGAAAGGCAGAAAGATTTAATCGCAGTTGTTCAAGTATGAATGATGCTCAAAGAAAAACCCGACTAAAGATTAAAGGGCAATCAATAAGAGGTAACCGGTGTCTGAGTCGCTGTCTTCACCAAGTCTAGAGGTGTAGAACTCATCCCCTTCAGTTGTCAAGTCGCCCCAGTTTATAGAGTCTACCCAAACTCTCCAGTTGGCTGAGTCACCCGTTTCACCAGTTACGTTAACGGTTAGACGATACGTCTCGGTATCTCCATCAGCGATGTAGAACTCAGTAGCAGTGTTGTCGCCAACAGCTCCACACCCAGAGATGCACTCAAAGGTTGCACTCACGTCATCGGGAGTGGTCGCAGTGGCATCATTAGTTTCAACGGTGTAGACAATACCTTCGTTGTCGTCACCAGCACCATCACCAGCCCCACCATCAAAACCATCGACATCCTCGGTAGCCTTTACAAGGAATACATCGGTGTCGACAGCACTAGCATCGAACTCCACAACATACTTACCAATTGATACCTCTAAAGCTTCATCTGCTACGAAGGTGTAAGAGGTATCGGTTGAGAAGTCAGATGCAATAAGACCTTCTGAAACGAAGGTCTGCTCATAACCATTAGCAGATCCACTAAGGTCACCTGCCCCAAGACCTTCACCAGCTTCGTCCTCTGCGTCAGTCTCAGAGACATCGAGGTCGACGGTAAACGAAGCGCCCTCCTCGAAGTCACCGTCAATCTCGTTCATTGTTCCAGATACCACACACTCAATTGAATCGCCCTCGTCGATCTCAATCTCAAGATTGTCGAATACGATGTCGTCAGCCTGCGCGCCTGCGTCAGGAACCGCTTCGGTCCAGTCATCACCCTCGCAGGAAAGCATTAATTCTTGCGCCATGTGGTCAGTGTCCACCGTACCAGGTGCCGACACAATGTCGAACTCTAGGCTAAAGATAGTCATGTCTGAATTCCTCGCCTCAAGCTCGAAGACAAGAAAATCGGCTTCGAATTCATCATCGTCCTCACCCACAACAACCTGCAATTCCGGAGTGTCGCTACCTCTGCTCGCCCTAAGTTCAACGTTCGCTGAGGAAGCAAATGTTTCAAGAGTAAAGGCCTCTGCGGTACCAGCGGTGTCGTCATACACCTCATCTGTACCATTTGGTGATGCGGCTCGGATAGAAGTAATCTCTACGGTCCATCCCTGTCCCTCGATGTCACCATGAACATTGTTTACGGCACTTACTCCAACTTCAAGGTCAGCGGTAGCATCTTCTTCGATGATATCCTTTAAACCAATAAATCGGAATGTGTACTCGTCATCGCCTCTATCGTAGGAAGCTTCATCAACGTCCATCGTGGAGATAACATCACCCTCAAGCATTAAACTCACTTCGGTAATGAAATCTTCAAGGTCGTCCTCTGCGGCAGCGGATGGAGTATCGATCACAACATTTACACGCTGAATCATTTGGTCAGCGCCTTCTGCTTCGATCTCGAATCCTAGAACAGGGACATCATCCTCGCCCTCACCAACTTCTTCATCAGCTAGAGATGCAATTTGGTCAAATCCAGCAAGGTTTCCTTCGTCGTCGCCCTTAAAGAATTCAGCAGCTTCCTCTTCCTCTTCTTCAGCAGGAGCTACAGCAGTAAATTTAGCCTGGGAAACAGGACCAAAATAGCCCTTGTATGCTCCGTAGGCAACGCCGTTAGCGTCTTGCCATGCTCCAACTGCAGCCTGGGTAAGAGAACCGTAATATTCGGTCTCGTTTCCAGCAGAACCTACGCCTGAAGCAGCTACAGGATAGCCAGCGCCATTCAGATATTGCTGCAAGCATTTGACATCGGCTCCACTCATTCCCGGATAAAGATTCCGAGTAAAGGTACAAGCAGCAGCAGCCGGAGCGCCAGTTAAACCTGCTAATTGAGTCTGTAAAGCTTCTATTTGAGCTAACAGGTCAGTAATTTGAACTTCGAGCTCTTCAACTGTTGCGGCCTGGGCAACACCAGACATCATCATTACCATTGACAATCCTACTATACTCACTACAATCTTTTTCATTAATTTTTTCATTTATTTTCTGATTTATTAATTAATAATTTATTTCTGTCGCGCCGACCTTTCTTGTCCGCCGAAGCTCCATCAGAAGCGAAGGCGGGTGTCTCGCGACCTTACGTAATAGTCACGAGTTTCGCGACGTTCCAATTTTAAATCTATTGATTTTGAGCAAAATTAATCCTCCCTTTCCTGGCCAAAATTCAGAAGTTCTATAAGCGCCTGGTTATAATCACCGGCTTCAAAATATTCTTTGGCTTTAGCAAAATCCTCTTGCTGGTCTTCTGTTAAAGTTAGCCCTTCTAAATCCTTAATAAGGGTCTCCAAGGTTTCTACCATTTTTTGAGCAACGGCCTTGTCCAACTCCTCATTTTCTCCTATTACTGCTCCCAGCGTTCTCACTTGTTGCTCTTTCTCTTCTAATTTTTTCACTCCACTAACTATCTCTTTTACAACCTCTTTATTATTTTCTACTGCCAAACTCTTTGCCACATCAGACACGCTTTCTTTATATTCGTTAATTGCTGGTGCTAAATTCTTCACTGAGTTCTTCTCGGTAACCTTAGCAAGATCGTCTAATCGTTTCTCTGCAATGTTCAACTCAAATTTTATTGTGTTGTCATCAGAAACAAAAACTGACTGGCTCCTTTCAGTAATTTTCTTTGCTGAAAAAAGTAAATCGCCGGGTAGAGAATTTTGGGCAAAAATAAAAACCCCGGATATTAAAATAAATAGGGAGGTTAAAGTAACTAAAACTGGTTTTAAATTTTTAAAATTAAGGAAACGAAATGGTGAGAGAATTTGCGCCATCGGGAAAATTTTGCCAACCGTCGGTAATAAAGATGTCAAAGCAGAAACGAAACTCTCTTTTGGTTTTTCGCTAAAAATCTGGCTTTTAGTAAATAAAACCCAGTCTTTTCTGGGTTGAATCTTCTTGAGTTCTTGAATTTTTTTAATGAGTTCAGTTTCAGTCATTTTAACAGTAAGATAGTTGCGCTACCTCTATTATAATTAGACGGATTTTAAGCCCTTATATTACAGCAAAAAACAAGCTTCCAGGATTTTATCCTAAGTTATTTTTAAGGGTTTTTAGGGCCCGGTGAAGACTAACCCTTACTGCCCCCTCTGATTTATCAAGGATTTTAGCAATTTCCGGCACTGATAAATCATCCAAATAATGCCAGATAACGACTGTTTGATAATCTTCTTTTAGGCCAGCCAAGGCCTGCCTAATATTATCGAGGTCCGAGCTCGATATAGCTTTTTCTTCTAAATCAGTTCTAGGGTCGGTTATTTGAGTATATTCAGCTGAAACAATCTTGGCTTTACCCTTTTCCCGATAATGGTCAATAACCAAATTGCGGGCAATTTGATATAAAAAGGCCGGCGGATTTTCAATATCTCTCCTTTCTTTAAAAACCTGCCAGCCCCGTAAAAAAGTCTCTGAACATAAATCCTCGGCTATTTCCTGAGAACTAACCTTAATAAAAATAAAGCGGTAAATTTTATCTACATATTTGTGATAAATGCTACTAAAAATTTTCCGTTGATTAGCCATAAAAGAGTTAGGACAAAGGGTGGGACATTCTGTCCTACCTACCTATATATATGTATGTCCTACCTAAGTTTCAATTAGAGGTCTGTCGGTATCAGATACCGACAGACTGCGTACTGAGCTTTTGAGCTTGTAAAAAGTGTCATTTCGCTCCCCTATTCTTTCTACTGCTCCTTCCTGCAAAAGAAATTCAAAATCTCTTCGAAGAGTTCTCTTTGCCACTTCGGGAAAAAATTTCTTTATCTCCCAAACCTGGACCTTTTCTCTTTCTTTTAAAATTTCCAAGATTTTTTGCTGGCGTTCATTTACCCGAGCCACAGCGAAGGGTGAAGAAAAGGATTTATCCTCTTTGACTACTCTTTTTTCAGCAAAAATAGCTTTGGGGCTCCTCTTGCAATCCCCTTCAGTCCGAGGACTTGATTTAACAAGGCCTTGTTTCGTTAAATTTCTAATTTGGGTTGTTGGCACTAAGCTTCTATTAAAATTAGCCTGTGTCTTCAAATTCTCTTTTAGCTTACTATA
>CAZKCU010000003.1:16029-72756 GCA_964551595.1 uncultured Candidatus Saccharibacteria bacterium | reverse complement strand
GGAGTTAGCTTCAGAAAATCGCCAAGAAGGCGATTTTTTGGTAGAATGGAAATATGAAAATTACCCCAAAGATTAAAAAGATAGTTGAAGAAAACCCTATGACCCTCGCCACTGTTAGAGATGGTAAACCTTATGCTATCGCTGTCGCTTGTTGTAAGGTTATGGGCAACGATGAGATATTGGTAACCGATAGTTTTATGAAGATTACAGTAGAAAACATTCTTAAAAACAATAATGTTGCATTAATAGTTTGGGATAAGAAGTGGGAAGGATACCAATTTCTTGGTAGGTGTAAATATTTTAAAAAAGGGAAATGGATTCAATATGTAAAGAAATTAAAAGAAAATAGAGGACTGCCCGCCAAAGGCGCTATATTGGTTAAAGTTAGTAAGATTATGAAATCTAAATAAAAAAAGTTCTAACATCGTCCAGCCAAGGGAGCCGAGATTCTGCCTATTTATTTGGGCGGTTTTTTACGTCGCACTACGCATCAATGAGGAGTCAAGATTTTTATTGGTTCGAGCCTTACCTCTGGAGCAAAATATTTTAAGCCACTATGCCGCTTTTTATTGACAAAATTAAATATGAATTGTATAATTAAGAATTCTAAATTAACTAAAAAATAAATCATAAAAAATAAATCATAAGTCAATAATAAGGAGGGAGGGCACCTTGAAAAATAAAATAATAGGCACAGAATTCGTAGGTCAGTATCACAGAATGAAGGCTAAGGGGGATTTGAAAAAGATAGGAATAAAAGACTTTTATTCACCTAAAGGTATAGATTTGGCGGTAATTTTAGGTTATCTTTCGAGCCTTGAGCCCGAAATACTAACAGAACACACATATAGATTCGGAAGATATTTGCTTAAATTTTACCCTCCCGAATCTTTTGGATTCTTAAAGTACTGCCAGAGCCTAGGATTACCCGTAGAGAACCCTGTAGCAATGGGCGTGAACAATGACAACGTAGGAGACATAGTAATAATCGATAGAATAAACGGGAGAGATTATAAAGAAATTATCTTAGCTGATGAAGGGATTTCCTTTTTCCGGGTAGTAATACCGCATAAAGAATTGAAAGCCCTGGGCAAGACAGTTTACCTCTTTTGCTTAAAGGGAGTTATTCCTGGAGATAGTAAGTTGCAGAATTATATGTATAACGGCGAGGAAGCCGTAAGAATTGATTTAATTCCCCAATATGATTCGATTTCAAGTATTAAGTGGAAAAAGGTCAACCAAAACCTCGAAAAAGCTCATGAGGTATCAAAAGTCTTAACTGGAATGGTTAGCGATATACTTTGTATACTTAGAGATATGGCAGAAGTTCTAACTCGCCAAAGACAATCTAGGAAAAGATTTCTGAGAGGAACAGACTCATTTTTGGAAGGATTTGTTAACGATGAACTATCCAGAATTTTCGCCATCAGTCTACGAGAATACACAAAGCAAATAGTAGATTATATGCGGGAAGCCGAAAAAGAATCTAAATCGTTTCAGGAAGTATTTTGGTTGCACTCAATAAAAGAAGCGACAGAGCACGGAGGAAAGCTTAGTATAAGGATATTCGAACATTAATCAGCCAAGAGGATTTTCTCAAGAGAGCGTTCCTAACGAACGCTCTCTCATCTTTTAAAAACAGGTTCTAACATCGTCCAGCTAGGGGAGATCAGTTCAGCCGCTTTCTCAAGAAGGCGGTTTTTACGTCGCACTACGCATCAATGAGGAGTCAAAAGCTTATCTTGTCTCACAATCTATGAATGAGGAGTCAATGTCGCATAATTTGTATTAGTTAGAATCTTACCCGCGGATCCGGGAATTCCGCCTATTTACTTAGACGGTTTTTTGGTAGGATTAGAGAAGAAAGGTCAAATTCATAAGATTAAATATTGAACTAATTTATGGTTATAGCAGTTTTTGGTTCTTGGATTGTAGGAGTTGTTTTTTTATATTTTGCACAAAAGCGACAAAAAATTCAGAAAAATGGATTTTAAGAATACTTGCGATTTTGTGTTTTGTTTGGCCTCTTATTGCTAGATATATATAGTAATTAGCCTATGGTTATATTTCAAAGCTGGTTGATTTTATTAGGCAGGTAGGTTTTTTTGAATAAAATTATAAAAGTAAACAACTATATGACTAAGTGGTATCAAAAATCAATATATATTGTAACAAGAAAAAACTTTCTTTCGATTTTTTTATTAATTTTTACTATATTTTTTTATATACTTGAAAGTATCACTGGAAAAGAAAAAAATATTAGTATGTTTTTCTTTGTATTGAACATTGGACAATATATTGGCGATAAATTTGCCAATAGACAAAAAAGAAACGCCCTTTTTATTTTTTTATTAATTTTTGCCATAATTTCTTATATAATCGAGGGCATTATTGGGAGCAATAAAAAAATTACCATACTCTTATTATCGTTAGCCGTCGGGCAACAGATTGGTTTTCTAGTTGCAAAATACAAAGCAAAAAATAAATAACCCGCACTAAACAAGCTCTAATATTGTCTAACTAGGGCAGTAGTCCCGATTTCGGCCGCCGCTCTCTCAAGAAAGTGGTTTTTTACGTCGCACTACGCATCTTGTGCGACATTTAAACTTATATTTGCTCCATTGTCCTGTAAATAATTGTAAAGTATAATGAAAGCAGTGTTGAAACATAAATTAAATTATTAAAACTATGTCAGAAGCTATAATCGGTTTAATTGGTGTTATAATTGGTGGCCTCATCGTAACTGTTGCTCAATTTATTACACATTTTTTAAACTACCGAAAATGGAAAAAAGAAATAAAAATTCAACACTTAAGATTGAGGCGAGATAAATTAGAGCAAGTGTTTAATAAGGCCAAAAAAGAAATATTAGACGGGATGACAAAGAACAGTTATGACATAGATATGATAAGCGATCTTCAATTTTATTTTCCTAAGGAAGTTTTTCAATCCTTTGAAAAAATAATAACAGGCAAGGAAGAAAGGGAGTTTAACAAGAAAATGCTCTTTTTTTTAATTATAAAAGAAATGAAAAAATCTTTAGCTAAAATTGACGAAGAAATTGAAGAAGAAATTAAATAATGAATACTTACAATCATGAATGACCAAAAAAAATTCTACCTTGTAAGGGAATTAGTATTGAAAGCCTACAAAATAGGCAAAGAGTTTAGAATTGATAAAAAGGAATTAAACAGATTTCTAGAATATGCAAAGACAAAATAAAAACAAAAGTCCAATAAAGGAGAGGGGTCTTAAATTAAACAAAATCTATAATGAAAATTGCCTATACACTATGGCAAAAATGCCTAACAATTTTGTTGATTTAACAATAACCTCGCCTCCGTATGATAATATACGAAAATATGGTGGCGACACTTTTAGTGAATTTGAATTGATAGCACAAGAGCTATATCGTGTTACTAAAAGGGGGGGTGTAGTTGTGTGGGTTGTCGGAGATCAAACAGTTAAGGGAAACGAAACAGGAACGTCTTTCAGACACGCTCTATATTTCAAACAGATAGGTTTTAATCTTTTTGACACAATGATATACCTTAAAACACCACGAGGAGCAGTTGGAAATAATAAAACATACTGGCAGACATTTGAGTATATGTTCATATTAAGCAAAGATACACCAAAGACAATAAATCTTATAAAAGACAGGGAGAATAAAGAGGAGCGAGGTGGCGATAACGGCACAAAACGGCTGTATGATGGCTCACTATTGAAACAAAGTAGGGCTGGATATTCTAAATACGGCAGGCGAACAAATGTGTGGAAATATCTTATAGGAAAGGGGCACTCCGCAAGTGATAAAATTGCTTATGAACATCCCGCCATATTCCCAGAAAAGTTGGCACAAGACCATATAATCTCATGGAGTAATAAAGGTGATATTGTATACGACCCCTTCATAGGTAGTGGCACGACAGCAAAAATGGCTATTCTCAACAATAGAAAATATATAGGTAGTGAATTATCTAATAAGTATTATAAGATAGCACAAAAAAGAATTAAGAATCTTTTATGAAATGTATTGAATGTAATCGTAATAAGGCGACACATGGAAAGTTTTGTGATTCCTGTTTCAACGAAACAAAAATATGCCGCACTTGCCAACAACGGAAAAGCATTTTTGAGTTTGAAAAGAATCAAAGAACTATTAGAGGCAAAGTCTCAAGAAGAGGTGAGTGTAAGGAATGCCGCAAGTGGAGAAAACCCATACCCATCAAAATAAGGATTGAGTATGAAAAAACACACCCACGACCACCTATAGGTAAGCCTTTTCATTGCCCCGTTTGTGATAGAACGATAATCAGGCAATATAAAAACGATGTTGTATTAGACCACAACTCCGAAACTGGCGAGATAAGGGGATGGGTTTGTAGACAATGTAATTCCAGTATGGGAATGATGAATGAGAAAGTGAGCATATTGAAACGAGCTATAAAATGGATACAGGGCACTTTGCGTATCTTCTTTTAGTGTTACTGTGGAATAATTATACAATTTATGAAAGCTTTAATTTTAGCCAGAGTTTCAACTGAAGAATAATTTAGCCCGAAGTTAAAGGGAATTTAAAAAAAGTCGAAGAATTAATTAAAATTAAATTTTTGAAAATATGGCAGAAGAACAAAAACAAATTAAAATTAATCTTGATCCGATTCTTTACGCGCTCTCTAACGTTAATATACGCTTTGGGGAAGAAGTTTTTGATTTCCTATTGATTTCAGGGAATCAAGGTCGTCAGTTTCAAGTATCACCGAAACATGCAAAGCGAATTTATTTACTTCTGGGTAAATCTCTTAATGAATACGAAAAGAAATTTGGTCCACTTGAAACTCAGCTTCTCGAAAAAAGAGAAACTGGAGGGCAAGAAAAGATTGGTTTCGGAAATAATTAAAATTTAGCCCAAATATAAAAGAGTAGGGGATAATAAAAATAAAAAATGGTAGATAAAGAGAAACTCTTACAATTTTTATTAAATGCGAGGACGAAAACTTATGCCGGAGCTGGTGGAAAAGTAAAGCCGGTTTTTAAGGGTTCAGATCAACTTGAATATAGAGAAGGGGATTGGTTTTATCGGGATGTTTATTATAATGGAAAGGGAATTTTTATGGGACTGGAAGCTGTTTATTATCAGGAGAAAGCTGTTTGGTCAATGTCGTATTATGGAAACTATAAAGGGATGTCCGAAGAGGAAATGGATAAAATTTTAAGGAAAGCACTTATAGCAAATTGGCAAAATGTAAGAATTTGGAAAAAAGTAGAATAGGAGAAAGATGATTATAAATATATTTGCCAGCCGGATTTTAAAGGTTCTATTGATGAGTTAGCTGGCGCGGAAAAGATTCTCAAGAGAGATAAAGAAATTTATACGTTTTTCTACGCCGGCGGAATTTTAGTATAAAATAATCAAAATTTTGGCCGAAGCTGGAAAAAATTTTTAAGATTATGAGCAAAGAATGGGAGATAGAAGATACATATTTAGTGCTAAAACATAACCTTTATAAAAAACCAAAAGGAATCCAGTATTCTGTGATAACTTTTTGCCCAAGAGGGACAGTAGTAGTTGCTTTAACAAAAAAAGAAGAATTAATATTTATAGAACAATTTCGTCCTGCGGTAAATAAGAAAATTATTAATTTACCGGGGGGAAGAATTGATAAAAGAGAAAGCGCAGAAGAAGCAGCTAAAAGAGAATTAAAAGAAGAAGCTGGTTTTATAGGAGACGATTTTAAAAATATAGGTAATGCATTTTCGAACCCTACAAGAGTCACTGATAAATGCACGATATTCCTTGTTAGAGATGTTAAGAAATTGAAAAAAAAGAAAATCAATAATGATTTGGCGGAGCGTAAAAAAAAGATTAAATTTTTAAAAATTGGTAGCGTGTTGAAATTAATAAAGCAAGGGAAAATTAAATGTATGACAACCATTGCGGCAATATTATTAGCTAAAGAAAAGGGTCTTATAAAATAAAATTTAGGTCGAAGTGTAAAAATAATTAATAAGAACCTGCGAGGCAGAACATTTTTTCTCGCTTCGCTCGAAATAAAAAACTATGTGCAACATTCATAAAGGCGGGGCCAGCGCGGTTTACGGCCTGGGACTTATCGGCGCAGCCGTCTATTTTATCAGTCATTCTGAAACATTTTGGATGGGGGTTCTTGGTTTTTTAAAAGCTTTGGTCTGGCCAGCATTTTTAGTCTATCAAGCTTTTGAGATTTTAAGTAAATAGATTATTGTTAAGAGAGCTGATTTCGATCGATTTCTCAAAAGATGGTTTTGGTATATTATCAGACAGTATATCGAGAATAATTATATGCCAACAAAAAGTGCCGTTTTATTAAGAAACTATGAGTAGAAATAAGAAAATCGTAATAGTAGGTGCAATAGTATTACTGATAGGAATTCCCATTGGAATATATTATTTTTTGTTTTCGGCACCGGAAAGAGAATTAGAAATGGAGAGAATTGTTATCAATCTTGACACAACCGAAGAAGAACTTATTCCCAAATTAAAAGAGCAAGGATATATAAGAAGCGAATGGGCATTTAAGTTTGTATTAAAAAGAAAAGGGTGGGAAGGGAAAATAGAGCCGGGCGGATATATGGCTTCCAAAGCAATGGATGCTTGGCAGTTGGCGGATACACTTGTGAATCATGCATATCAAAAATGGCTGGTTATACCCGAAGGGCTGCGGGCGACAGAAATCGCAGAAAAACTGCAAAAAGAACTGAACTGGAGTAATCTTGCAAAAGGAGAATTTCTTGTTGAAGCAAA
Source organism: uncultured Candidatus Saccharibacteria bacterium (assembly GCA_964551595.1). Lineage (GTDB taxonomy): Bacteria > Patescibacteriota > Minisyncoccia > Minisyncoccales > CAZKCU01 > CAZKCU01. The sequence continues at coordinate 65,969 of CAZKCU010000003.1, read as the reverse complement.
CGAAGGTTATCTCTTTCCCAACACTTACCTTTTAAATTTAGATTTTACAGGTGCGGATGTTGCAAAAAGAATGAAAAACCAATTTAATGAGAAAACGACAGATTTATTCAAAGAAGCTGCAGAAAAAAACATAAAAAACGATACTCTGATAGTTTTGGCATCTTTAGTTCAGAGAGAAGTCGCAAATGAAGAGGAGATGCCCTTAATCGCCGGGGTAATCTGGAACAGATGGCTGAAAGACATGCCATTCCAAATAGATGCAACTATACAGTACGCTTTAGGAGATCCGGGAAATTGGTGGCCAGTTATAAAGCCGGATGATTATAAAATCGATTCTCCTTATAATACCTATATCCACAAAGGTCGCCCGCCGTCTCCGATCTGCAATCCGGGATTGGCGGCGATTGACGCCGTGATAAACTCCGAAGACAGCGAATATTTGTATTATCTGCACGATAGCGAGGGAATAACTCATCTTGCCAAGACCTACGAGGAACATCTACAAAATATTGAGAAATACTTGAAATAAGACAGGGCGAAATAAGTTATGGATAGTCAGACAATATGGGATTGATGACTCAGGGTCGCAAAATAATCAGACTAGGTATAAAAATAGACAAAGGGTACAAAAGAGTAGGGGATATAAATATAAAATCGCCAAGTAGGCGGTTTTTTGGTAAGATGAAAACATGAAAGACATTGAAATAGAAATTCAAGTTACTATTGAAAATGGTAAACCCTTAATAGAATTTTTAGAAAAGAATGCTGACTTTCAAAAAGAAAGACAGCAAATAGATGAATATTTTTCTCCAATTCATCGTAATTTTATTGATGTTCGTCCAGTTAAGAAGTGGTTGAGGTTAAGAGATTCTGGCGGTAAATATTCTATAAATTATAAAAACTGGCATTATGATGAAAATGGTAGAAGTCAGTATTGTGATGAATACGAAACCAAAATAGAAGATTTAACTCAATTAAGGAAGATATTAGATGTTCTTAATTTTAAGCCTCTTGTTAAAGTAGACAAATTAAGAAAAGTTTGGACATATAAGGATTATGAGATTGCCGTAGATTCAGTAAAAGGGCTTGGAGATTTTGTAGAAATTGAGTATATTGGGAAAGAAGAAAAGGTGGACCCAAAAAAGATTACAGAAGAAATGATTGATTTTCTTAAAAGCGTTGGTTGTGGACAAATAAAAAGAAATTACGTAGGTTATCCATTTCAGTTATTGTTTCCAGAAGAAGTAAAACATGAAGAACAATAAGTCTCAAACAGATTTTAATATAGTCTAGTCCCCGGAGCTAAATTCAAAAAAAATCGCCAAGAAGGCAGTTTTTTGTTAGAATGAATAATATGAAAAAAATTAACTATTTTATTAAAAAAGACAAAAGGATTAAGAGGGTTTATAACTACGCAAAGAAGAAATATTTAAAAGCAAACAAACCTCAGCATAATTGGGAACATATAATAAGGGATTTATATAGGGGATTAGTTATTGCTGAAACAATTAAGGACGTTGATTATTCTGTTTTAATTCCAGCGATTATTCTTCATGATATCGGAGTTACTGAGGCTAGAGATTATAAAAAACATGCAGAAGTAGGTGCTAGAATAACGAAACGAGACTTATCTAAAATGGGTTATACAAAGAAAGAAATTGAACAAATTGCTTATTGCGTAAAACTTCATAAAGAAAGAGGAGCGCAAGAAACATTAGAATCTAAAATTGTCTTTGATGCTGATTTATTGGAGAAAAGTGGAATTGGAGGTATGTTTTCCACTTATCGGGCCCAATATGAATTAAAAAGACCAATAGAAGAGTGGGCTCAATTTATTCTTAAAAGAAAATATACAAACAAAGATTTCTTTACTAAAAAAGGAAAAGAAATAAGCGGAGATGGATTTATTGAAAAAAGAGGGCACTTTAAAAAAGTAGAGAAATCTTTAAAGAGGCGGAAAGACTGGACGGTCATAGAAAAAGATTTATGGAATTAAAATTTAGCCCGAAGTTGAGGAAAATGTCGCACAAGGCGTACTGTTCGTCGTATTCCGGCGGTTTTTTATTACCTTGACATTCTTTTAAAATGGGGTCAGATTGAGGGTAGACCGCCAATTTTCTAAAGAGCTATAAGATAAAATTATGAAGAAAATTTTAAAATTAGCACTTATTGGATTTGGAGGATTTATTATTGTTTTTGTTATTATTGCTTTATCTGGTGACAACACAACTCAAGAAGAAATTATTCCTAAACTTCCAGCTTCGGTCTCTGAGCCGTTAAGAGAGGATGAGTCTGACGAGGAGCTCAAAACAACAGAACAAGAGGAATCACAAAGAACCGAAAATCAAATCCCAGAAGCCGAATCCCAACTTGAACTCGAACCTGAACCCGAACCCATCTCAGAACCAGAACCCTTATATGAACCCGAACTAGAGCCGCCATCTACGGCACCTTCATCGCCAGTTAAAACAATAATTTGTTCCTATAATGCATATAATTGTTCCGATTTTAGAACCCATGCAGAAGCTCAAGAGGCTTTTGAATATTGTGGAGGAATAAATAATGACATACATGATCTTGATAGAGATAATGATGGCCTAGCATGTGAGACCCTACCTTAAACATAAAACATAGGCAAAAAAGTAGATAATATTGTGCGACATTTAATTATATTTATGCGATATTTTATTTATAAGTTCTTAATATAAAGATAAGGGGGAAAAGATGGAAAAGAGATTGTGTTATAGATGCAAGCAGAATAGCCCCGGAAAGTATGAAGATATTTCTTTTACTTATCTGGGCATGACCGTGAAAATATCTAAAGACGGTCTGACGTGTGAGGAATGTGCTAAGGAATTATGGGTACAGGATTTTGAAGGAAAGGTCAAGGAGTTCATTAAAATATCAAAATCCGGCAAGCCAACAGTAAATTGGCCGCATTATCAAGATTTCTTCTCGGAAAGTCGCTTTTCAGACCGAAAAGAAAGATTCCATCATATTCTAATGACCCTTGGGATTCTTTCTTTTCAACCAGAAGGAAACTGGGAGATTGTGGCCGATGGCCGGGTCGGTTTAAACCCTCGAGCATTTCTTTCTTATTTTTATTTTGTTAACAAGAAAGATGCGATAGAATTCGCCAGCCTACAGTTTCCTAACACTCTTTATGGATGGGAGATTCACCTTATTAGTGAGGTAATTGAGAAGAAAGAGCTTTTAAAGGGCTTGAAGAAGTAATGGAGTATAAAGCTCTAGGTATATGGGGCCTATCAAGAAATCGATAGGCCTCTTTTTATTCTTTTAAATTTTTGCCGCTGTGGAACTGGCGGTGGATGTCGCGGAGGCGTTTGTTTGTTACGTGGGTATATATTTGAGTTGTGACAATATTTCTGTGACCTAAAAATTCCTGAATGGTTCTTAAATCAACACCTTGAGTTAAAAGATCAGTTGCCATGCTGTGGCGAAGGGTGTGGGGAGTGGTGAAGATAGGAACGCCAGCTAAGATGGCATATTTTTTGACGATTCTTTCTATTGAGCGGGCCGTGAGACGAGGCTCGGCATTTTGTCTGGCTCTATAGTGTATAAATAATGGTTTTTCTTTATCCTTGCGGGTATCCAGATATTTCTTAACCCAAGAAAGAGCTCTTTCAGAAAAGTAAACTGTCCGGGGATGAGCCCCTTTACCAATAATGCCAAGCTCCAGATCCTTTTTATCTTTTATATTGGTAAACTGTTCTCGGTTTAGGGCTACCAGTTCGGCTATTCTAAGACCGGTTGAAAAAAGAGATTCCAAAATAGCCCTGTCCCTTAAGCCGATTGGGGTACTGGTATTGGGAGCCAGTAAAAGCTTCTCAACCTGGTCTAAATTAAGGAATTTTACCGTTTTTTCGGCTCTGGCGTCCTTTGGAAGGGCTATTTTATCAGCAGGGAGCGAAATCACGTCCTTGGCAGTAAAATAACCCAGGAGGGCTCTTAGAGCGATTAAATAGTAGTTCTGAGTGACTTTCTTCAAGGGACGGCCCTTTTCGTCTGTATAACGAGATAAATATAGGCGGTAAGCCCAGATATCCTCAGCCGTAAGCTCATGCGGTAGGAGAGTCTCTTTTTTAGTCTTTTTCAGCCAGGAGACGAGCTTTTGGAGATAGTGCTGATAATTTTCTTGAGTTCTATCTGCTAAACCTTTTTCAACTTCACAATAATCTAAAAAGTCGGGGATATGTTTTATTATTGGTATATTAGATTTTTTCATATTTATAGGGGACTGGTTAAGAGTCTCTTTTGGCTATCTATAAAGCGTCGCTTTACCTACATTGTCCGACTATATCTATCTTAATAATAAAGGGGGCAAAGACCTCTGTCAAGTACTCCCCCGTAGTTAGAGATGGTAAGACTTTTTTATTTTTAAATAATAAAGCGCCCTTTAGGATTTCTCCACGGCTAATGGGCGCTACTAAAACCTTTTGATTTTACAAAAAAATATTATTTTCTCTGTAGATACTCCTGCGCTGTCAGAATAATATAGCTATTATTATCTCTTTTACGCTCGAAGCTGCCATACGTTAGCACTTTCTTTCTTATGTATATTACAGTATTTTTTCCCACATAGTTCCAATAGTCCCAATAACGTTGGTTTATTTTTTTATCTTTATTACCGTTACCATCGCGCCAACTGCAGCCTTCCTTAATTGCCTTTTTTACAACTTCTTCATAGAGTTCTTTTGTGGGAACCCTTATTATCAAGATTTTGGGTCCTGATACTTCCATAACTCCTCCCTTTTCTTTTTTTTATTTTACCTGCCTGATTTTTGTCAGGTCAGGGGGCTGAATAAATCAGCGCTTGTGTCCTAAAAAGATTATATATTTCTTTTCAAAAAAGTCAATCCCAGATTGACTTAACTGATAAAATAAAAATACTAGTCCCTCTTTTTTTACTTTATTAATTCCTTAAACCTTTCCCAGAGCGATTCTCCAACTTTTGGTAAATCAGTTTTCATTTCCTCTTTTTCTTTTTTAAATTCTTCTTCAATAACTGGTTTTCTTTCTTCTATTTCTTTTCCAAAGGAAGATTGGATTTTCTGCCAGATATTTTGAAACCAGGGCAAAATGTAAGAATTCCAGAAATTTTTAACCTTCTCCCCCATTATTTGCCAAATTTCCGAAGCCTCCTGCCAGACTTTTTTTAAGGCCTCAGGAAGAAGTCTTAAAACCTTCCCTCCAACAACTTCTGCTTCTTTTAAAGTTTCCGGTGGTTGGGGAGATTGATTAACTCCCTGAACAAAATAAAAACCTGGCAATAAAAGCCCAAATAGGATTAAAATTGTTATTGTTTTCTTCATAGAGCAAGTTTTTGCGCAACAAAAACGAAGATGAAGATGAAACGTTAGTTTCATCGACCAGCAAGCTTTTGTGTAGCAAAAGCGAAGGTGAAGATGAGGACAAAGTCTTCATCGACTTAATCCCCTAGCTTCTTTTATTCTTTTTAACACTTTCTCTTTTCCCAATATTTCGGCTATTTCAAATGGTCCAGCCGAGGCTTCTTTACCGGTTAAAGCAACCCTTAAGGGCCACAAAAGATTTCCCTTATCCCCTATTTTTTCTGCTTCTGGCATTAAAACTTTTTCTAAATTTTCTTTTGACCAATTTTCCTCTTCTATTTTAGATAATATTTTTTCTAATTTGTCAAGAGAATGTCTTATTTCTTTATCTGACATTTTTTCCCATCTCAATAAATTTTTATCATATTCTAATTTCTCTTTAAAGAAAAAATCAGTTAATTCGGAAATTTCAGACAATTTCTTTAATCTTTCTTGATAAATTGAAACAATTTTTTCTAATTCATCTAAGCCTATAATTTCTCCGGTTTCTTTGATTTTAAATTTTGGCTCGGTTTCTGAAATAAGCTTTAGTGTTTCAGGATTTCCTCTCTTTGGAGTCTTCTTCGGGTAGATAGCTGTAGATGGTTTGCATCCTTCTATTAATTCAGCTTCCAATAAATAAGGAAGGCAGATTTTTGTTAATTTTTCAATTGACCGCTGACGGATGTAAAAACCGTTTAAAAAGTCTAACCTTTTAATGTTAAAAATTGCTCCTCCTTTTTGACATCTCTCAATTGAAAATTCTTTAATCAGAGATAGAAGGGAATAAATTTCTCTTTCCTCGCCCGGATTCCAACCCAAAAAAGCCATAAAATTGATTAAGGCTTCTGGCAGATAACCTGCTTTTCTATAATCAGCAATAGCTATTGCTCCATGCCTTTTTGATAATTTAGCTCTGTCTGGACCTAAAATTAGGGGCAGATGAGCATATTTTAACGGCGGGAAGCTTAGAGCCTCTTGAATCAAAATCTGTTTTGGGGTGTTGGAAAGAAGGTCTTCTCCCCTAATTATATGAGTAATTTTCATCTCAAAGTCATCTACTACTACGGCGAAATTATAGAGAGGCGCAGTTAAATTTTTAGCAATGGTAATATCTCCAAGCAAACTGGCATCGAATTCTATCTGACCCCGGATCATATCCTCGAACTTTACTTTTTTTGGTAAAACCTTAAATCTGATGACAGACTTTTTTCCTTCAGCTAAATACTTTTTTATTGTTTTTGAGGAAAGATCTCGGCATTTCCCATTATAGCGAGGAGGCTGGCCAATACTCATTTGGTATTGCCTTTGAGCTTCCAGTTCTTCTTCCGAACAAAAACAATGATAAGCCTTATCTTCTTTTAATAATTTTTCTAAGTATTTCTTGTAGATATTTAGCCTCTCACTTTGTCTGTAAGGTCCGTATTCTCCTAAATACTTTTGACTTTCGACTGGGCCTTCATCCCATTCAATTCCCAGCCATTTTAAGCTTTCTATAATGTCTTTTTCAAACAGACGGCTAGACCTTTTAATATCGGTATTTTCAATCCTTAAGACAAAAATACCCTGATTTTTTTTAGCGAAGAGATAGTTAAAAAGAGCAGTTCTGGCAGCGCCAACATGCAAAAAACCGGTTGGTGAGGGAGCAAATCGCGTCCTTATTTCTCCTGGTTTTTTTAATTTAAAGTCTTCGGGATTCATTTTTCTATTGAGTTAAATATTCCCCAATGTATTCGGCAATTACTCGAGCCGCTCGGGGTTTGGAAAATTCTTTGGCTTCTCTTCTCATTTTTTCCAGCTCTTCTGGATGAGAAAATAAATATTCTAGTCTTTCAAAGAAAAAATGGGGAGTTAAATTTTCCTCCTCAAGCACTAAAGCAGCTCCTGTTTCAGCATATAAATAGGCATTTTTTACTTGATGGTTTTGGGCAGATTCAGGTAAGGGAATTAAAATACTTGGTATTCCTACAGCTGAAATCTCAAAAATAGTTCCAGATCCCGCTCTTGCTACAACTAAATCTGCAGCCTGGTAGGCCTGGCTGAGATTTGTTTCTTCTAAAAACGGGAAAGGATGATAATACCTTTTTAATTCTTTGCTTATTACAATATTTGCTTCAGCCTCAACCTCTTTGAAATTTTTTAGACCTGTTTGATGAATTATTTCAAAATTTAGCAAGATTTGAGGTAAAATTTGAAGCAACATATCATTAATTCTTTGGGCTCCCTGAGAACCGCCTAGAACCAAAATTATCGGTTTTTCTCCTGTCAATTTAAATGTTTTTTTGGCTGTTTCTTTTGAACTCTCCAATAGTTCTTTCCTGATTGGGTTGCCAACTGAAATCATTTTTTTTGGTGAAAAAAATTCAGTTTTTTGAACTGGAAAAGAAACAAAAATTTCCAGAGCAAATCGACTTAAAAATCTATTAGCAAGACCTGGAGCAATATCTGATTCATGTAAAAAAATCGGGACTGCCAAAAGCCGGCCAGAGATTACGGCTGGAATTGAACCATATCCTCCTTTGCTGAAAATAAGGTCAGGAGCCAGAAAGAAAATATAAAAAAGAGCCTGAATTATACCTATTGGGATTTTAAATAAAACATCTATAAAATTTTGCAAGATTGCAAGAAATCCGAAATACCGCCGAATTTTTCCGGTTAAAACTCTTTTAACATTAATTTCCTCCTGAGAAAGTAAAATCGCGGAAATTTCATCTTTCGGGCCAATATAGTAAAACTCCAGTTTTTCTGAGTTTGGAAAAACTCTTCTTATCTCTCTCACAAGGGCGATTATTGGAAAAATATGGCCTCCGGTGCCTCCACCGGTAAATAAAATTCTCATGCTTTGTGTTTTGAAATATTAAGTAAGATTCCAATTCCAATTAACTCGACAACTACATGCGATCCTCCATAACTGATAAAAGGCAAGGGAACGCCAGTTAGGGGTAAAATTCCAATCATAGCTCCGATATTAATAAATCCTTGAAGGACAATCCAGGAACTAATTCCCATAGCGATTAATTGAGAAAATTTATCTTGAGTGGATTTCCCAATTTTAAATCCCCGCCAGAAAAAAATTAAAAATAGAAAAATTAAAATTAAACATCCAATAAATCCTGTTTCTTCAGCAAATATGGCAAAAATTGTATCTGACATTGATTGGGGTAAAAACCCAAATTTTTGGAGACTCATTCCAAGGCCTAAACCAGATATTCCTCCCGACCCCACAGTAATCAGGGCCTGTTTTATCTGATAACCTTTTCCCATTGGATCGAGCAAAGGGTTTAAAAAAACTGAAAGACGGTTGGCTCTATAAGGAGCAATTTTTATTAAAGCCAATAGACTTCCTGAAGCAACTAAAAATATTAAGATACTATGCCACAAAGGAGTACTAGATATAAAATACATTAAGGCTGCCACTAAAACAATTATTCCCAGGGTGCTAATATCTGGCTGAAAAATTAAAAACAAACTTATTATCCCGATTATTATTAAGAAAGCAATTAAGGCTTCACTGAATACTTTTGGTTTTTTACTTGGTATAGTTTTTTTGGCCTTGCTGGTTAACCAACTTGCTAAATATAAGATAAAGGTAAGTTTTAAAAATTCTGAAGGCTGAAAGGAAATTGGACCTGCTGAAATCCATCTCATTGCCCCTCCAGCTCCAGTTCCAATTTTAGGTAAAAAAATCATTCCTACTAGCCCTAAATTTATTAAAAGTAAGACCGGAGACCATTTTTTTAAAAAACCCAATTTAATCTTAAAAAATAGAAAAGCTAAGATTATCCCCGGAATTAATCCGAAAAAGATTTGGTGATTTAAAAAGTAAAAAGTAGTGCCAAATCTTTCCTGAGAAAGGGTAGCTGAAACACTAGATAGGATTAAAATTCCCAAAATCAACAAAATCATTATAACTCCAGCTAAAATATAATCAGGACGAATAGGATTTCTTACCATACTTTTTTACATATTTTTTAAATAAATTGCCTCTTTCTTTGTAATCTCGGAAAAGATTAAAACTCGGGCTGGCCGGTGAAAGCAGGCAAGTTTCTCCCTTTTTTGTTTTTTGATAAGCGAGCTTAACTGCTTCTTTCATTGAGGAGACAAAAAATGCTTCAGGTAAACTTCTTCTTTTTGTTTTTAAAGATAAAATTTTCTGCCAGATTATTTCAGCGGTGCCAGGCGAGAGAAAAATAAGAGTCCTTATTTTGCTTTCTAAAATCTTTTTTGCTAGGGAAGCAAAATCAATGCTTCCGCGGTCATAGCCGCCCAAAATCAGAGTTTTTACTTTATTATTTTCTAAGGCCTCCAATGCCGCCTCAACCGCCTGAGGAACAGTTGCTAAAGAATCATTATAAAATTCTATTCCCCTGTATTTGCTAATAAATTCTAAGCGATGAGGTAAGGGTTTGAAAGATTTTATTGCCTCTCTTATTTTTTTCTTGGGAATATTAAGCAACTCCCCCACCACCACTGCCGCCATTACATTTTTTAAGTTAAATTTACCTATCAGAGGAATTCGTATATTTGTAAGATATTCGTAACTCGTAGGGATTGGAATTTTTTTAGCTCGGGAACTTTTGGCAATTTTTTTAACAAGCTTATCTTGAGAATTAAAAATTAAATAGTCTCGATTTGCCTGATAACGGGTTATATTTGCCTTAGCATTAATATATTCTCTAAAATTTTTGTAATAATCTAAATGGGCCGCAAAAAGGTTTAAAAAAACAGCAATTTGGCAGCTCCTTTTAAGATTATATAGTTGATGGCTGGATAGTTCATAGACAAAGATATCATCATCCTTAGCCTTAAAGAGTGTTGATAAAACCGGTTTTTCAATATTGCCAACCAAATAGGCCTTGAATCCCCCTTCCTTTAAAATTCTGTAGATTAAAGAGCTGGTTGTGCCTTTTCCCTTGGTACCGGTGATGCCGATAATTTTTCCAGGAAAATTTTCAAAGAAAATTTCGGTTTGGGAGGTAATTCTCTGCCTTTTGCTGATAAAAGGAGCTATAACTTTTGGCGAGATTCCCGGTGACTTAATTATAACATCATAATTTTTAAGTGCCTTAAGATAATTTTTACCCAAATAACATTTGACATTTGACATTTGACATTTGACATTTTCGTTTCTGTCTGCTATTCCTAAAATCTTTTTCGGAAAAAGTTTTCTCAAAAATTTAAAACTGTCCATCCCTTCCCTGCTAAAACCCAAAATTAGCACGCTTTTGTCTTTTAATTCTTTTAATTTCATACCGAGTTTTCGCGTAGCGAAAATAAAGGTGAAAGAAGAGAACAAAGTTCTCTTCGACCTCTACTTTTAGAATACCACAAATTTAAACCAAAAAAAATAGGAGAGGAAGGAGAAAATCTTTCGATTTCAGAGGTAGAAACATTTAAGATGGTTTCCAACATCTGGAAAGATTTTTTCTAACTCTCCAATATAGGATCGATCTGTCTCGAGCCGAAGCTCGATAAAGCTACAATTTAAATTCAGGCGTGGGGAGAAGGGAGGAAAAGTTCTTGTTCTGCCTTTACTTTGTAACTTTTACAAAGGAAGTTCAATTACCTTTTTAGGAACCTTACGGTTCAACCCTGCCTTCTCCTTTTTTTTGGGATTACAGATAAGCTATTTGCTTCTCCAAGAACGACGATATCAGAGGTCGTATCTAGCGCTCCAGCGATTAAGATAGAAGATCTTTGAACTTCATAAAAGAACAGCACGATTCACCCTCAAATTGAACCCCGATAACATCGCTTGTTAGTCTCTCGGCATGTGGTTCATATATTTTTATAACCTTACCTTTTGTTCCGGCGGGGAAAAACATACGGCCATTCGCAACGACTTCCTGCCCAACTCTAATCGTGTGTGTAGAACCGGCTGGGGTTATTGCAATAATTTTCCCTCCATCCTTCTCTAAAATATATCCTCCAATCTCGCTCTTTTCCATGTTTTTTCTCCTTTCTTTTTTAAAGAGCAAACATCTCCAGTGAGATGTCTACTCTTTTTAGTTAGTATTTAGACATCTCACTGCAAATTAACCTTTCCTTATACTGTAATAATAGCATATTATTCTATTTCTGTCAATGGTAAGGTTTTTAAAATATTCCCCCAAACTCTTTAGGTAATATTTTCTTTTCAAAATATTCCAATAGGAAAGGAAGCTTAACCGCAACCCGACCCCTGTATTTTTTCCAACTTAAATAGAAGGCAATTAGGTTTTCTTTTTTTGTTCCCACGCATTCAAAAGGTTTGAATCCCCTTTCCCCTATCAGTTCTTGCATTATTGGTAATAATTCTTTTTTTTTGAATAAGTCTTGTCCAAAAATTTTCAAAAGTTGTTTTTTTTCTAAAAAAGAATACAAGGCGGTGTAAATGAATAAACACTTCGGGCAATTTCCGCACCACCTTTCTCCTATTTTTGATGCCCGATTACAACTGGAAAAAACTAAAAAATATTCGGGATATTTTGTAAACATTTTTGAGATTTCCAATTCGGTATAAGGTTGCGAAAAACTGAAATAATTTATATTTTTTGCCAAATATTTTTTGCAATGATTTTTGAATTTTCTTTCAAATTCAGAGGTTTTTGAATATTGATGGTTGATTATCTTGCCCAAATATTTAACATTGCCCTCATCAGCGCTTTTTTCATTGGAAAAAGCAATATTTTTATAATCAAATAAAACTGCACAAAAGACACTTAAAAATGATAAAACAGCGGTAAAGGGAGTGTGGCCATTGAGATAACCTTTTTTATTAAGTTTCAATAAGAAGGGGTCGATTTTTCTCTGGACAATAACTGGCTTTTTAATTCCAGCAATTTTTACTACTTTTTTAGCTGCTTTAGTAGGATTTACCAAAAAGGAGCATATCTCTTTTTTAGCTTTTTTTAAGATTTCTAAAGTAACTATTGAATCTTTCCCTCCTCCTATTGGCACCAGAAATCGATTTTTCAATTTACCATTAAATCTATCGAGATCGGACCTCGATAATTGATTCGATTTTGGACATCGGATGTCCAAAAATGCTAATTTTTTAAAGTTAATTCTGTTTTCGTAAAAAAACTGGCCCATACCTTGTATTATCAAATCTTTCCAAAAGTTGACTTGCTCTGAATTTAAAAAGCCAGCTTTAATTATAATTTCTGGCGAACAAGTTACTTTCCAATAAGTGGGAATTTCCATCAATCCTAGATTAAAAATTAAATTATTCAATATCCTCTCCTCTATTTTGTCAATCTGGGATTTATCAATATTTTCGATTATTATTTTTGGTCTAAATTTAATTTTAATCCCTATTAAAAAATCAAAAAAAATCTCTAAATTTTTACCAGAGATTTTGTAGGAATATTTTTCGTAAGTAAACCTTGGATATTTTTTTCTCAATCTTGAAAATTTCATATATTTATCCTAATAATCTTATAGTAACCCCCATGATTGCCATAATCACTCCAATTACCCAGAATCTCATAGTAACTTTATAATGAAGCCAGCCTTTTGCTTCAAAATGGTAATGAAGGGGAGCAGCTAAAAACAGTTTTTTATGGCAAAATTTTTTTGAAAGAAGTTGCAAAATCACTGATCCCGATTCAATCACTAATAAAAATCCAATTATTGGCAAAACTAAAACTGAATCAGTTAAAAAGGCGACAACAGTTAAAGAGGCGCAAAGACCTAACATTCCAGTTTCTCCCATATAAAACCTGGCTGGAGGAATATTAAACCATAGAAAAGCCAACAAAGCCCCTAAAATGACAGTGCAAAAAGCGGCTATATCAATTTGGCCCAAAAACAAAGCAATTCCGGCGTAGGCTGCGAAAATTGAGGCAAAAGCGCCGCCTGCCAAACCGTCTATCCCATCAATAACTCCGCCTGAATAAACAGCCATCATAACAAAAACGAAAAGTGGGATATACCAGCCATTAATCCCAAAATCCCCCATCCCGGGAACATGAATTGTGTGCCAATCCAATTTAAAATAAAACCACAGAGCTCCAATTAAACCAATTAAGGCAACTAAGAGGAGGCGTTTTTTTAAACTCAATCCCCCACCGATATATTTTCCCTTGCCAAAAATCTGTAAAACATCATCAACTAAGCCCAACAAAGAAGCAGCCACTAAGGCAAATAAAGGAAGCCAGGTTTGGCTTCTGCTTAAAAAATTAAGTTTTTTTAGCCACCAAATGTCAGTAATCTGAGAGATTCCAAAAAATAAAAAAATTAAAATTAAAGTTGTTCCCCAAACTAAAAGCCCGCCAAGTCTTGGAATATTAGTTTCACCCTCAGAATGAAATTTCTGGAAAATCGGTACTTCTTTACCATCTAAAGATTTATTTCTTACTTCTTTTCTCCAGAATTTATATTTATATAAAAAACGGGTCAAAATTGGCGTAAATAAAAAAGCTACAATAAAAGCAACTGCTCCCAAAGCAAAGATTTTGATAACGTCTATAGCTGCTTCCGGTAAATACATAATAGCTTGTGGATTACCATTTATAAGCCGTATTTAACCAATTTACTAATTTTTCCATTTCGCCAAATCTGCCGTTTTGTCCATCTGCTCCTAAAATTATATTTACTAAGAAACCTGCATCTTTTGGGGCGATTGTCACCAAAATTATGCAGCCCCCGGCCGCATAGGTATAGCCGGTTTTTCCTCCAACTATTCCCGGAATTTCTCCTAAAAGTTCATTAGTATTTATAAGCTTTGGACCATAGGAGTCATATTTTGGAGTAGAGAGAATTTCCCAAATTAAGGGTTTTTTTAATAATTCTTTAGTGAGTTTTGCTAAGTTGCTTGTAGTTGAATAATTTATCTTAGTTTTAGGTTTATTTTCTTCCGGGTCGAGGCCGCTAGGATTTACAAAAAAAGTATCGTTAAGATTTAACTTTTGAGCCGTGGAATTCATCAATGCAACGAATTTTTCTATTGTCATGCCATCATAATCATTAGCCAGGGAAAAAGCCGCATCGTTACTTGATTCCATTAGTAATGGATAAAGAAGATATTTTACCGGGAAAATTCTTTCAGCCGCTAATTTTCCGAGATCTTCTGGTTGTTCCACTGCTTTTTCAGAAATTTTAATTTCTTTTGAAAGGCCGTAGTTTTCTAAAACAACATTTGCTGTCATCAGTTTAGTTAAGCTTGCAATCGGTAAAATTTTGCCACTTTCTTTTTCAAAAAGAATTTTTTCTTTACCCTTATTATCTAAGAAAACTGAAATTGCTGATGTCGCTTTTAACTCTAAATCTTTCACATTTCCATGACGAATAGGTTTTAATTCGTTTAATCTCTCTTCAAGGCCTATTTGAGCAGTGAAAATTTGAGCATTTTGACTTAATTCTTGCCAATAAAAAAAATTTTCCAATCTTTCTTCCAAAACATTTATCCCCCACCAAAAAGGCAAACTTAAAACAAGAGTTACTAAAAAAAATTTAAAATTCCTGCTCATTTTTTCTTTTTCTCAATTTTAATATACAATTCCTTTAACTGTTCTTTAGAAACCTCCGATGGTAGGTCCATCATTAGGTCTCGATTGTCTCCGGTTTTAGGGAAAGCCATTACTTCTCGAATATTGGGTTCTGCTAAGAGAACTGCCAAAAATCTATCAATACCTGGAGCAATCCCGCCATGAGGCGGAACTCCATAACTAAATGCTTCAAAATAATTACTAAACAGTTTTCTAATCTCCTGTTTTTTATGACCCAAAACCTCAAAGACGGCGGTTAATACGTCTAAATTAGTGGTTCTTAGACTGCCGCCGGCAATTTCAGAGCCGTTTAAAACAAAGTCATATTGGTAAGCCAAAATTCTTTCTGGATGCTTTTTAATCTCAGAGATATTCTCGGTTTGGGGTTTGGTAAAAGGATGATGCACTGCTCCCCATCTTTTTTCCTTTTTATGCCATTCAAACATTGGGAAATCAACAATAAAGCAAAAGGCAAGTTCATCTGGATTTTTTTTATTTTTTCGTAGATCGGGTTTATCAGAGCTGTATTTTTTAATTGCCTCTTTATAATTTATTTTGGGGAAAGGAATTTTTGTAATTTTCTTTTCGGGAAATAATTTCTTAGCTAAAACTATATATAATCTCTCGACTAAATCTAAAATCTCTTCTTGGGAAGTAAATGCCATTTCAATATCTAATTGGGTATGCTCTGCTTGTCTATCTGCCCTCGGGTCCTCGTCTCTTAAACATCTGGCTATTTGAAAGTATTTTTCTATTCCAGCAACCATTAATAATTGTTTATATTGCTGGGGCGATTGGGGAAGAGCGTAAAATTTACCAGGTTGCAATCTTGATGGAACCAAGAAATCCCTGGCCCCCTCTGGCGTTGATTTGGTTAAAATTGGCGTTTCCACTTCTATAAATCCTTCTTTCTGGAGAAAATCTCTCATAAACTGAATAACTTTCTGGCGCCATTGTAAATTTTTTCTCATTCTCTCTCTTCTCAAATCAAGATACCTGTATTTTAGCCTCTTTTCTTCTGTTATTTCATAGCCTGAAGTATCAATAGAAAAAGGCAGAGTTTTTGCCTGAGAAAAAATTTCTAATTTTCCTGGCTGAAGTTCTATTTTGCCAGTTTCCAATTTAGGATTTATCATTTCTTTTGGTCTTTCTTTGATTTTACCTTCAGCGGCAATTACCCACTCTGGTCTCAATTGTTGAGCCCTTGCATATAAAGAAGGAGTCCTTGGGGTAAAAACTAATTGCAAAATCCCGCTTCTATCCCGAAGATCAATAAAAATAATCTTACCATGAGACCTTATAGTTTTTACCCAACCGCAGACCTTGACTGGTTTCCCGAGATAATTAGGCGTTTGCTTATTTAAAATTCTTTCCATAAATTAATTATAGTAAATTTTTTATTACTTGAAAAGACGCCCGGAATCAATTGGTTACAAAAATAAAGCAGGGACCATTAAAACAGCCCCTGCTTTTTATTTTAATTTTTCTTTCTGAATTGAGAATTTAAACTGTCGGGCCTCCCGATGGTGGTGAAATCCCTGATCCTTTTTTCTTTTTTCCTTTTAAAAACCAGATTATTAATCCTACCACCACAATAGCTACGATTATCCAAAAAAGAGTCATAATAGTTAAAAATCCCAATCCCAAGCACCAATTTTTAATTGAATCCCAATTCTCTAAACTCTAACTACTATTTTTATTGGTTATTGGGAATTGGCTATTTGGTCTTAATTGTTGCGACCTTTTAAAGAAGAAAACTTCTTATTTTATTTTGTCTTTTTATCTTTCCTTTGTCAAGTGGATAGATAAGAGCTATTTAAAATTGTTCAATTGTTCACCCAATTTATAAATATCTCCTGCGCCCATAATTATTACCACTTCCCTACCCTGAAGATTTTTCTTTAGATAATCAGCTGCTTTTTTAATTGTGGAAATATAAATTGCTTGAGGTTTGTTAATTGCTTTAATTAATTTTCTTGCGCTTATTTTTTTCTTTATTTTTTTGTTTTCTCTGCCAGCAACGTCGTAAATATCGGTAATAATTAATCTATCAATTGAAGCTTCTTTAAAAACTTTTACAAAATCGTCGAATAAATAAAATGTTCTTTGATATTGATGGGGTTGAAAAATACACCAGATTTCTTTTCCCGAAAATTTTTCTCGGATTACTTTTAATGTCGCTTTTATCTCTGTCGGATGATGAGCATAATCGCTTATCAGCTTACAGCCTTTAGCTTTTAGCTTAATAGTTTTTTCTTCAAAGCGACGCCAGCAACCCTTATATTCTGAAAGGGCCTTGAGGGAGATTTTATCAGGAATTTTTAAAGCTCGAACTGTTGTCAAAGCCGCTAACCCATTCAGAACATTATGTTCCCCGGGAACTTTGAGTAGTTTTTTAAGTTTTTGTTTGTTTTTAGATTTATCTTTTTGAAAATTGAAAATTGAGAATTGATTGAAAATTATTTTTCGGATATTCTTGTCCTCTCTATTTGTTACTAAAATCCCATCTCTTGGCAAATGGCTAACAAATTCTCGATAAGTCCTGAGAATATGCCTCAAGTCTTTGTAGTAATCCAGATGTTCTTTTTCAATATTTGTTAAAACAATTAGCTTGGGCCAGTAATTTAAAAAAGAGGCTTGCCACTCATCAGCCTCAATCACTAAATGTTTACCCTTCCCTACTCTGCAATTGGAATTCCCGAATTCCTTAAGTTTTGTTCCAACAATTACCGTAGGGTCTAATCCGGCTTTAACTAAAATTAAACCAATCATCGCTGTCGTTGTGCTTTTCCCATGAGTTCCAGAAACAGCGATAGTAAAGTATTGTTTTGTCAGTTCTCCCAATGCCTGAGGATAACTCAATATGGTAGACATCCGATGTCCACTAATAAGTTCGGGGTTGTTTGGTTGTACTGCCAGACTATGAATTACCAAATCAGTGTCTTCTGGTAAGTTTTTGGCTTTATGTTTGCCAATATAAATTTTGGCTCCTAATTTTTTAAGGGCTTCAGTAATTTCAGAAGAAATTAAATCAGAACCACTAATTTTGTGCCCCTTTTCTAGGTAATATTTGGCAAGGGCGGAAACACCAATTCCCCCAATGCCAATAAAATGTATCTTCATTTTGTTTAGAAATTAGGATTTTAAGGGTACTGATTCTAGCACCGTGTAATTAGGTCCTCCTCTTTTTAGTTGGCTTTCCATAACTTCAATTGAATTTACTTCAAAACTTAAACCGATATCTTCATCAACTTCCGGCCTTTCTTCAGGTTCAATTTGCCGAAATTCCCAGGCTCTAATTCTTCCCAGAGTGATATGAGGTGAGAAAACTCGCTTTTCCGGAGAAAAACTTACCCTTTCTGAAGTACCTAAAGATTTTTCTATATCATCTTTTAAAGTAGTGAATTCTCGAGATTTTTCTCCGTTAACCCAAATCATTCGAGGTGGTATCTTTTTAGGAGGGCCATAACAAATTTTATTTAAATTTATTGAAAAAGATTGATTTCTTGAGGCTACCTCTTTGGTAATTTTACAGATTTCCAAAAGTTCTTCATCTGAAAGATAACCAAGAAAAATTAAAGTAATATGGAGATTTTCTTCTTTTGTCCATCTTATAGGAAGCTCTGGCCATTTTCCCTCATATTCTGAAAGTCTCCTTTTTATTTCTTCCGGCAGATTTATGGCAATAAAAATCCGATGCCTCATTAAGAATATTTTAACATAATTTTTTTGTTTGACAAAGATTTCTTGGTGATATAAACTGGAATCGGTTATTAAATAATTTCATAAGGAGGGAGAATGAAAGTAGGAGTTTATGTTAGAGATAAAGAAATAAGAACTGTATTATTTGCTGGAATCATAGGGATGCTATTTACTAAAGCCATCGAGATAAAGAGTGATGGAATGCTCAAGCCCTTTCTTCTTTTTGGAGAAGGAGGCAATAGCCTAGAAATCAATGTACGATCCGACTATTCTGACCATCTCCAATGTATTATTAAAAGAAAAGAAAAGAATATCTCTTTTCAATTCTCTATGCTTAAAATAGGAGATGGACAAAAACGATATGTGGGGAATGATATTTCTACCGGTAAGTTTACTTCTAGTCCCTGGGTAGTTACCGTAAAAAAGCTTGAAGATTAGAATTAATTATCTTATCGCTAATAAAAGGCTCAGATTCTTTGGAACCTGAGCCTTTTTCTTTTAAAAAATAACGATAAATGATAAAATAAATTGAATATGAAAGAAGCTTATTTATATAAAAAACTCTTTAATAAAAGAGTCCAATGCCGAAATTGTGCTCATTATTGTATTATTGAAAATGCTAAAAGAGGGATTTGCGGAGTTCGAGAAAATCATAATGGAAAACTTTACTCTTTGGTTTATGGTAAAGCTATTGCTTTAAATATTGACCCAATTGAAAAGAAACCATTTTTCCATTTTTTACCGGGAACTTATTCTTTATCAGTTGCTACTGTTGGCTGTAATTTCAAATGCATGACCTGCCAGAACTATGATATTTCCCAGATGCCTCAATTAACCGGAAGGATTGAAGGAGAAGACATTTCTCCAAAAAAACTTGTCCAAATAGCCTTAAAAAACAAATTACCCAGTATTTCTTATACCTATACTGAGCCTGGAGTCTTTTCCGAATATGCTTTAGATACCATGAAATTAGCCAAAAAAGCAGGTTTAAAAAATAACTGGGTGAGCAACGGGTTTTGGTCAAAAGAACTTTTCGATTTAATTTCTCCTTATTTGGATGCAGCCAATATTGATTTAAAAGGTTTTACTAATGAATTTTATATTAAATATTGTGGCGGCCGGCTCCAACCTGTTTTAGATACCTTGAAAAGAATAAAGCAGAAAAAAATTTGGTTGGAAATAACAACTTTAGTTATCCCAACCTTAAATGATTCCGAAGAAAACTTTAAAAAAATCGCCAAGTTTATAAAAGAAGAGTTGGGGCCCGAAACCCCATGGCATATTAGTCAATTTTGTGGAGCAATTTCCTGGAAGCTTCAACATCTCTCCAATACGTCAGTTGAAACCCTTAAAAAAGCATATCGAATAGGTAAAAAAGTTGGTTTGAAATATGTCCATATTGGAAATATTCCAGGACTAAACACAGAATAAAATTATGTTAATTTTTGCCGTAATTTCTCCTCATCCACCAATAATTTTGCCAACAGTTGGTTCACTCGAAGATCGAGCTCAAGTTAAAGATATAATTGAGTCCTTGGAAAAATTGGGGAAAAGATTAAAGAAAAAGAAACCAGATACAATTATTATTTCCTCTCCTCATCCGGACTGGGGGTTTAATGTCCCTTTGTACTTTTTAGCAAAAGAGTTTAAGGGCGAAATTAAAGAAAGTTTAATTGGTTTAGAATCACCGCAATTTTATTTCGAAGAAGGTAAAAAGGTCTACAAATCTAAAATCCAAAATCCAAATGACAAATCAAATCTAAAACCCAAAATCGCCGTTATCGCGTCGGGAGACCTTTCTCATTGTCTAAAAGAAGAGGGTCCTTATGGTTTCCATCCTGATGGTCCAAAATTTGATAAGGCCTTGATAGAATTTTTAAAAAATAAAGACGTAGAAAGTATTCTAAAATTAGACGAAATGTATCCTGAAGCTGGCGAATGTGGTTTGAGGTCATTTTGTTTTCTTTTGGGAATTTTAGAGGCTTCGGGTGCAAATTGGCAACCAGAAATTTTATCTTACGAAGGCCCTTTTGGAGTCGGATATTTAGTAGCTAGTTTCAATTTAAAATGAAATTTGTTGTAAAAAATAAATCTGGGGAGAATGTTATAAATTTAATGAGGGAGATTGGTTATCATTTCCAAGGAATAAACAAGGAAAAAGAGGAATTAACTTTCACCCGCTCTCTTGGTCCAAACAACTATCCCCGATTCCATATTTACCTCAAAGAAAATAAAAAGACCGGAGAGATATTTATTAACTTGCACCTTGATCAGAAAAAGCCCATTTATAAAGGGGCTCCAGCCCACGCTGGGGAGTATGAAGGCAAGGTCGTAGAAGCCGAAGTAAAAAGAATTAAACAAATATTAAAAAGATAATAGCCTATGAACCTTTTAGCTTCACTTGCTAAACAAACGGTGGAAAGTTATGTTGAAAAAGGAGAAATTATTGAGGTACCAAATGATTTAGTAAAAGAGATACAAGACCGAAAAGCCGGCACTTTTGTTACTATTGAGAAAAATGGCCAATTGCGGGGGTGTATTGGGACTTACCTGCCGACAAAAGAGAATATTGCTGAAGAAATAATTCATAATGCTATTGCCACTGTCACCGAGGATTACCGTTTCGGGCCAATTCAAAAAACTGAGCTCCCCTATCTTTCCTATACTGTTTATATTCTGAGCGAGCCAGAGTTAGTAAAAAATATAAACGAGTTAGACTCTAAAAAATATGGTATTATTGTCAAAACAACCCCCATTCTCTCACCCAATAGGACAGACGTGGTTTTTAACGGTCACGCTGTAGAAAAATCCGCTCTCTTGCTGCCGGATTTAGAAGGAATAGATACAATTGAAAAACAAATTTCTATTGCCTGCCAGAAAGGAAGAATAGACCCTAAAAAAGAAAAAATTATAATTTATAGGTTTACTGTAAAGAAATATCAATAAAATGAAGAAAAAAATTGCAAAGATATTTTATAAAATAGCCGAACTTTTGGAAATAAAAGGGGTGGCTTTTAAGCCCAGAGCTTACCGAAGGGCAGCTGGAGCTTTGGAAAGTTTAAAAAAGGATATTTCTTTAATTTATAGAGAAGAAGGCATTAAGGGAATTGAAAAAATTCCAGGAATAGGCAAAAGCATTGCTAAGAAAATTGAAAAGTATCTAAAAAAAGGAAAAATTAAGTATTACGAAGAGCTAAAAAAAGAAACAGCGATCCGTCAAATTATTACTTATTATTTTAAAACTAAAGGGTTGAGCCTATATGAATTAAAAAGAAACGCTAAAAAAAGAAAAATAATTTATTCGAGATTTACCAGGCCGGCAAAACAGCTGCTCGAGCTAGCTGGTTCAATAAAAAAAGCCAAAAAAGCAATAGATAAAGTGGCTGAATGGGCAAAATCAAGGAACTTAGATTATGCTATTGAGACCGTTTTTAAAAAATGGTTAGAATTAGATAGATTAAAACCAAAAGAAATTGTTAAGAAACCTTACTATCAAAACAATCCAATGGTTTGGTCAGAAACTAAGAGAAAATGGTATGTAATTAGCCCGGAAGGCGATTGGCTAGAATTTGCAGGAAAAAAAGAAGAAATAGAATGGCGAGTGATAAAGTAAGTTTGAAAATTATAAAATTGAAAATTTTAATGAAAACTGAAAATTGTAAATTGAAAATTATCTTTCTGGGTACTCCAGAATTTGGAGTAATTATTTTGGAAGAGCTTATTAAGGCAAATTTTAAGCCAGTTTTAGTTGTAACTGCGCCTGACAAACCGGTTGGCCGTAAACAAATCATCACTCTCCCACCAGTCAAAATTTCAGCTAAAAAATATAATATTGAAGTTTGTCAGCCCGATAAAATCGAAAATTATAAATTGAAAATTAAAAAATTAAATCCCGATTTAATTATAGCAGCAGCTTATGGTCAAATAATATCTAATGATATATTAGATATTCCTCAGTATGGTTCTCTTAATGTTCATCCTTCATTATTACCAAAATATCGCGGTAGCTCTCCAATCCAATACACTATTTTAAATGGTG
The DNA here is from genome assembly GCA_964551595.1 of uncultured Candidatus Saccharibacteria bacterium. Lineage (GTDB taxonomy): Bacteria > Patescibacteriota > Minisyncoccia > Minisyncoccales > CAZKCU01 > CAZKCU01. The sequence continues at coordinate 43,407 of CAZKCU010000003.1, read as the reverse complement.
AAAAAGAAACCGGTGTAACAATAATTCTAATGACAGAGAAACTGGACCAGGGCAAGGTAATTTCCAATTTCCAATTTCCAATTTCCAATGAGAAAATTACTTATCCAGAACTTTCTCAAAAATTAGCAGAGTTAGGAGCTAAACTCCTTCTAGAAACTATTCCAAAATGGGTAAATGGTGAAATTGAGCCAAAACCCCAAGATGACTCAAGGTCAACTTATATAAAAATTCTTAAGAAACAAGATGGGAAAATTGATTGGAAAAAACCAGCAGAATGTATTGAGCGGCAAATTAGGGCTTTTCAACCCTGGCCAGGAAGTTTCTCTGAGTTAGAAATTTCAAATCAAAAGTCTCAAAAATTAAAGATATTAAAAGCTGATGTTTTAAAGCAAACAAAAAATGGTCCCTTTGGTGTTCCTGGGAAGACTTATTTAGCTCCCGATGATAAAATTGCCGTTCAGGCTGGAAAAGATTTTCTTGTAATTGAAAAACTTCAACTTGAGGGGAAAAAACCAATGAGTTCTGAAGAATTTTTAAGGGGCCACTTAAAACTCATCGGTTTAGTGCTCAAATAACTCATAATGATTTCTTACAGCGAACTCAAAAAAGGATTAAGGATTATTTTAAATAAAGAACCCCACGAAATTTTGGAAGCTCGGCCTCTTTTTAAAGGAAGAGGTCATTCTGTTTTGCAAGCAAAAATTAAAAATTTGATTACCGGGAATGTAATTTCCCAGACTTTTCACCCCTCAGATATTTTTGAAGAGGCAGAATTAAAGAAACTTCAGGCAAAGTTTTTGTATGCTCATCGCAGTCAATATTTTTTTTCAGAAGTTGACCAGCCAGCTAAGAGATTTAATTTGAGTCAAAGTCAAATTGGCCCTCAGTCCCAATTTCTAAAGCCAGAGCAGACTATTGAAGTCCTGGCTTATAAAGGGAAAATTGTTAATATTTCTTTACCAGTTAAGGTTCATTTAAAAGTTGTTGAAGCCCCACCAGGAATCAGGGCCGGCCGAGCAGAAGCCGGAACTAAACAAGTTACTTTGGGAACCAGAGCCACAATAAGCGTCCCCCTATTCATTAAAGAGGGAGATATTGTTGAGGTAAATACCCAAACCGGCCAGTATGTAAGAAGAATCGAGTAAAAAATTTCTTTTTATGAAATCCGTCAACGAGTCTTGACGAAATCTGCTAATTTATGGTAAAATATATTATATTGAATAGTTTCTTTAACAATGGAATAATTGGGCTTTACTGATATTATTTAAGTTATCTATTATTATTGTATATTTAAATTTATTCAAGAAAGGAGAGACAAGAAAATGATCTGGTTTGTTTTAATAGGTGTTATGGCTTTAGGAGCTTTAACCTGGTCAATAACACGGCAGTATGAAAGGCAAATGGGTAGATATTACTCTCCAGCAAAAGATAAGAAAAAGAATAAAAAGGAGGGAAAAAATGTTGCCTGATGAATCTCTTTGTCTGACTTTGTAGTAAGAAATATTAAGAAAGGAGTGAGGAAAAAAGTGAAAAAGTCAGCCTTAAAATTTATTTGGTGGTCAGTATTAGGGTTTGTGGTTTTACCTTCAATGATAGGCGTTTTTATTTATTCGATTGTCCAAGAGGTACAAGAGGTAAATGTGTATTGCTTCTCGCTTTATAATCTTATTCTTTCATCTATTGTATTGTTTGTTTTGATTATTTCTTTCGGTGCATTTGTGCCTTTGTGGATTAAAAATTATAAGAAATATAAGAAAAATCCTGATTCTTTCGAATAGAGCCTGGCCAAAATTAAAATAAGGGAAAACGAGAAAAAAATAAAAATCCCTGAATAAAGTTCAGGGATTTTCTCTTATAGCGGACAATTTTCTTTTCTAAAAACCTTCTCCCAATTTGACTTTATTTCCTTTTATATCATAATTAAAATTAGTTGATGTTGTTCTTCAAAAATTAAATATTAACCTTAACAGAAAGGACTGAAAAATGTTTGAAAAAATAAAGATAAGAAGAAAGATATTTGATGACGAGAAAAAGAAAACAGCGATAATAGAGCTTTTGTCATGCGGTTCTTCTGAAGCTGAAGAAACGGATGATGGAGATGATAAAAAAACTAATTAAGAAAAAGGAGGTATGAAAGAAGAAATGAATAATCTATTTAGGAAATCTATTTTTTCAATCTTTGGGTTTTTAGCTGGTCTTGCTTTATTAGTGGCCGGTTTTATAACAGTAGTCTGTAATTTTCCGGAAAAAATTTGGTTTTTAGGGTTAGCTTTTCTTATCCCGGGTCTTATTTTAACTGTTCTCACCGCTCGTTACTTTACTGGAATCGTCGACAAAGAGACTTCAAGCCTCATAAAGAATTTGAAAAAAGAAAGGAGAGTGAGAAAAAGATGAATAATAAATGTCTTATCTGCAAGAAAATTGAATTTTTCAATAAAGAAGCTACTGACTTTATTATAGAAACTCCTGACGGATATATCTTCTATGTCAGACCTCGTTCTCTTATATATTTTTCTAAGAATGGGGTGCTCAAAGAGGAAGGAAGGGTTTTTGATAGAAGAGAATGGATACAACAGTATAGTCTCCCCAATGATAAGGAATTATGGAGAGAAATTTTATCTGCCTGGGAAAGAGCTTTTCATGTTTCTGCTGTATGGACTCATGCAGGTACTGTATTATCCAATAATTGTCGCCATATATTGTTTTATTATTTTCCTCATGATAAACGTACTGAGTCTGACCTCTTTTTAGTTTTTAATTCTTTGAATGAGTTGAAAGCTACCCAGAAAGACAAAGATAATATTTCTAAATTCAAAAAAGCTTTGAAAAAAGAAAAGCTTTCCTCGATAGCGACCAAAAAATAAAAATCCCTGAATCTCATTTGAGACCCAGGGATTTTCTCTTAGTTTATTTAAGTATCCAGGTCATTGAGCTCTTTCCTTCTACTTTTTGTTCGAGCCGAACAAGCCCTATTCCCTTGGCAAACCAGGTATCTTCGGTAAAGTCTTTGTTTAGAGTATAACCAGTTTCATCCTCATCTCCTAATTTTTTTAAATTCACTACTCTTTGGAAATGAAGACAAGGGATTTCCCTGTAATCGGGAACATCGGTTTCAATTCCGTTGAAATAGAGTATATCTGGAGAATTCTCAAATCCTATACCAATTCCTGGCTCTTCTCCAAAAAGCAACAATCTTATTGAATAACCTTTTTCTTGTCCCCAGCTGCCCCAAGTTCCGGTCGGAGCGCCTAGAGTATCGGGTGCGAAAGTAACTACCTGTTGAGCCATAAATCCTTGCGAGTTTGTAATCGCCCAAAAGACTTCCTCGTGATATTCAAAAATGCCAAGTTCATCTTCTTCAATCTTCAATTCTACTCCGGTTGGATATTCAAGAGGTCCTTGTTGAGCTGCAGGTCCCTTTACTCTTATTTTAAGAAGGAAACTTTTTGGAGGTCCATCTTCAAGAAGCGGCATGAAACGACCTGTCGTAGATTGAACCAGTCTTCCTTCTCCTAATGGCCATGAAGTCTCGTAATAATATATAGACTCAGATCCTCCTATTTTTATCTCATAAGTCCATTCTCTTCCTGTATCAATTGGGAAATAATCACTTGGAGTTCCTATTGGTATCTGTAATTCATCGTCTGGATTTTCTCCCGGAGTTCCTATGGATAAGTCTGGTTCATCATCACCTTCTCTTGCACAGCCGGGTATTGTCAAAAACAATAATACCCCTATTAGCAGAATAATTAAAATCCCTTTCCTTACATTCATTTTGTCTCCTTTATTTACTATCATTTGCTAGAAATTATATATATAAAAAGAGCTTTCAATTAGCCCTCCACTTTTTAACTTTAGCACTGACTCAAAAATAAGTCAATTTTTCTAATTAAAAATCGCCTTTTTGGCGATTTTCTTAAGAGAAAATAAAATTAGATAGTGTTTGATAGCAAGATAATAATAATACTCGCTATCACAAAATTACCATACTTTTATAAAAAAGCCCCCACAGGCAAAATATCTACCTATATAAGATTATCTTCATCTTGTTTATGTGAGAAAAAAAACGAACATCAATATCACTGATACTCGTTAAAAGAGGATAACCCTTTATCTCTTCTACGTAAAAGAAGATTTTCCCCTCAGCCATGATCCAAATTTTAATAACCTCCAAACCAGACTGAAAATCAGAAACATCTAAGAAGACTAATTTTTCTTCATCAGTTAAATCAATCTTCTTGAATTCCTCTCGACTTACCGGAATTATTGGTAGATCTTCACTATACATTCTCTTAGCTCTAAAAGCAACATCATTGCGAGGTATTTCTATCTCGATATCTCCACTTATTAGTCCAAACTTACACAATACAGCGAAGATTACAATAATCAAACCTATCACAACAACAAACACTTCATTGACACTGACTACTCTTTTTCTATGATTTTTCTTCATTTTTTACTCCTTTCACTCTTGCTACGTCCAGTATTTTTATTTTAAGTTGCTACTAAAAGAAACAAGTAATTCTCGTTTCTTTTTTTAGAATAGCATATCCTATAAAATTTGTCAAGCTTTTCTCTTCTTATTTCAACTCTAAGTCTATAATCTGAACTAACTTCTTTAAATCAGGTACTTCAAGGTCAGGTTGGCCGCTTGCTGGAGGAGTCGCCCCGCTTCCTTCTTTACCCTTCCTTCTGTTAACCCAAACAGTCGATAAACCCAATGTTTTTGCTGGAATAATATCATGATAAATACTTTGTGCAATATGTAGAATCTTTTCGGGTGAAACACCTATTTTCTCTATAGCAAACTTGAAGTTATTCAATGATGGTTTGTAGCTTCCCATCTGTTCAGCCGTGATTAAATAGTCAAATTCAACTTTTAGGTGTTTTACAGATGAAGAGAAAAGGTCATTGTCAATATTAGAAATAACCGCCAACTTAAACATTTTCTTGAGATTTTGCAATGCTTCTACCGTATCTGGAAATGGCTCCCAATTTTTTAATGAATCGACAAGACATTCTCGTTGAGAGAAAGAAATATTAAACCCAAGTTTAATACCGATCTCCTGCATCACCCTTCTTAGGACATCTTTGTACTTAATAAATTCACCTTTTTCTATCTTTGATTCAGTTTCCGCATAGAGTTCAAGAATCTGCTTCTCGTCAAGTTCTTTATTATAGCTCAACAAAACTGGCTTTAGTGCCGCCAAAATACCACTTTCCCAATCAATAAGTGTTCCGTAACAATCAAAACTTAAAACTTCAAATTTATTAGGGTCAATCATACTTTATTCTACCAAAAAACCGCAACCTTGGCGATAAATAAAAATTGCCCAGCGGTGGGCTTTTTTTTAACTAAAAAGATTTATTTAGAAAGTTTTTCTAAAAGTTCCTTTAATTCCTCAGCTTTATTGACGTATATTAATATTTTTTGGATGTCAAATTCAATTTCTGGTGGTAACTTACCACCTCTTAACATTTCTTTTATTGCAATTAATTTTTTTAAATTCCCACATTTCAATGAGTAATTCCATTTAATATATGCCAATTCACTCAAACCACCAGCGCTTAATCCTACACAAATATAAACATCTGGTAATGAAACTACATTATAATTTGACCAAAACCAGTTAAGTTCTTTTCTGATTTCATCTCCGTATTTTCTGTATAATTCGGCATGATCTTTAGGCCATGGCTCGCCTTTACCAGGATATAGAATAACTAATTTTTTACCATTATTTTTCTTATAAGCTCTGGCAATTTTAGCCAGCATACCTTTATCACTATTTACCCACAATTCACAACCAGTTTCGGCTAAAATTTCTCCAATCTTATCACCCCTCTCAAGAAAAAAACCTACTGGTTTCCCAACAATTTTACTTATTTTCGGAATATTAGCGGGTCCAATTATACCTACTTTTAATGCCATAATCTTTATATAGTTTTTAAATTTCCCTCAACTTCGGCCTAAATTTTGATTATTTATCTAATCAAATTTTTCATAAGAAACTAACTCACCTAAACTCTTTCTGTCTTTTGGTCCAGAAGAATCTGCTGGATAGCCAATAGGCATTAAAGTAACTACTTTATATTTTTCCGGAACTTCAAGAATCTTCTTTGTTTCTTGTTGAGCAAATGCTCCAATCCAACAGCTTCCAAGGCCCTCCGCGCAAGCTTGAAGGGCTATATGTTCCATTGCAACTGCTACATCAACTGCATAAGTTGGGACTTCGCAACTCATTATTCTTTCCGGTTCTAAAGAAACACCGGCAATAATAATTGCAGCTTCAGCAATAAAATTTTGACCAGCTGCCTCAGCCAATTTTTCCCGTTTTTCTTTATCCTTGACAATAATAAATTTGTATGGCTGACGATTCGAAGCTGAAGGAGCAAGTCGAGTTGCCTCAAGAATACTTTTTAATTTCTCATCTGGCACTGGAGTATCTTTATAACTCCGGCAGCTATATCTTTTTTGAATAACTTCTTTTATATCCATAATTTTATTTTTTTCTCAGTTAATTCTTCGACTTTATATCTATGGTTTCAAACAATTTTCTTTTAAACTCATTTTCATTTTCACTCTGATAAAATGGTACTCCAGTAATTTTATATTTTTTTGATTTTGAAAATCCCAGAATTTTATCTTTGAATTTATCTCTAATATTCTCTAAAAATTAGTTTTTCTCTCGGTCTTTCGATTTTTGGCAAAGATTTTAGTTTCATTAATTTTTACTTAACATTTTTAAAGTTTCTCCGTATTCTTTAACCACTTTATGAACGAATTTATTAATCTCCTTTTTCTTCCTCCTGCTTAATTTTCTATAAAGTTTTTGTTCTTTTTTCGTCATATTAATTCAACAGGCACACACCGAGGTTTAAATTTGCGACGAAGGGTTGCGGAGTTTCATTTTTTCTTGCTTTTGATTCTTCTATGCTCTAATCTTGTGGCTAAACCCCAAAACCGGCGAATTTGCCTGGCAATTTTAACTGATTTTTTCTTGGATAAAGTCCAGGGAGGCCGTTTTTTGGGCAGGTCTTTTATCTTATTTTTTCCTGGATTTTCTTTTGACATTTAAGTGTTTTTCTAAAAATTTATTAAGGTCGCTTTGTTTAATTCTCCATTGGCCGAGCTTTGAAGCTTTGAGCTTCCCGGATTTAAGATAGCGCATTATGGTACGTTCACTAACTCGCAATATTTTAGCTGTTTCTTTTAGGGTTAACAATTTATCCATATTTTCATTGTATACCAAATGTCTTATTTTGTCACATGTAAATTAAAAGGCTGGGGCTGTGAAATATTTAGAACTTTTCAGTAATAAATTACTCGTAGCGTTGTTCGCTACGAGTAAAAGTCAAAAATTATCCAGGATGACCCGGCTAAAACTGTAATAACTGTCCCGGTATACAATACGCCGTAAGAAATTTTTTTCAATAGTGGGGACTTAGGAAGCTTTTTTATTCTGGCCGCTATTTCAATTAATTTAACTAGGGCTATAACGAGAAACACTCCAATCAGCTTATAGACGAATAGACCTTCCTTGACCCCTAAAAATTCCATATAATTTCGAATAATAGGGTTTCCTTCGGGCATAGTGGTTACTCTAATCCCCCAGACGGTGCAGTAGTAGTCAAAGCAATTTGCTAAAACATATAGCAAGGAGCCCACAATAAAATAGAGCTCACGGCGCCACCATGGTTTTTTCTGAATATCAGACATAACAACCTCCTTTGGTTTTTAAATGGTTTTTAAAGAACTTTCAGTTCCAAATAAAGTTCGCGGAGTTAAATATTTTAGCTTACATCAAAGTTTAGTTTTGGTTCAAGAAAACGAGTTCGTATCTGATTATTCGGGCTCCGGGGCTTCGATTCGAACGAAGATAGTCACCTCCAAGGGGTGATGTCCTACCATTAGACGACCCCGGAATAATTACTCCCCTGCTCCGATTGCTTCAATTATTGCTAATTCCAGGGGTAATTGGGGTATTGAGGAATATTTCATTTTATTTTCGGCTTCCAAGAAGAGCTCTAAAATATTTCGAAGCTCATCTTCTTTAAAGAAAGTTGCTTGCTTTTCAAGTTTTTGAAACTCCTCTTTGGTTAATCCGGTAATTATTGAATTTCCTTTTCCTCCGCCGGTCATTTTTAAAATTAAAGTTTGTCTTAAATAATTAATCAGAGCTTTGGTAAAGTTTTGAAGGTCTAATCCTTTATCAATTGTATCGTTTAAAAAAGTAATAGCTTTTGAAACTTTTTTTTCGGCAATAAAATCGCAAAAATTGCTCACTAAATTTATTTCAACCAATCCCAGTAAATCTTTAATGTCTTCAGCTTTTATTTCTTTCCCTTCCCCAGAAGTTCCGGCGAAAGTTAGAATCTGGTCTAATAAGCTCTCACCATCCCTAATTGAACCTCCAGAATTCAAGGCAATTAATTCTAAGGCCGCTTTTTCGATTTTAGCTTTTTCTTTCTTGGAAATAATTTCTAATCTTTTGATGATTTCTGGCAAAGTTAGTTTTCTGAAATCAAATCTTTGGCAGCGAGAAATAATGGTTGGAATCATTTTATGGATTTCGGTGGTGGCTAAAACAAAAACAGCGTGAGCTGGCGGTTCTTCTAAAGTTTTTAAGAGGGCATTGGCAGCTTCTTTCGTAAGCTGATGACTTTCGTCAATTATAAATACCTTATATTTTGACTTTGTAGGCACAAATCTAATCCCATCTTTCAATTCTCTCATTTCATCAATTCCCCGATGGGAAGCGGCATCAATTTCAATTAAATCCATAGACCTCCCTTCCATAATCTCAAGGCATGAAGAGCATTTATTACAGGGCTCATATTGGTCATCTTTTCGATTTTCGCAATTAACTGCTTTTGCTAAAAGCCTGGCAATTGTCGTTTTTCCTGATCCTTTAGGCCCGGAAAACAAATAGGCATGGGAAATCATCCCTGTTGAAATGGCATTGGTTAAAGTCTGAACAATATGTTCTTGACCGATAATTTCAGCAAAAGTTTGCGGTCTGTATTTGCGATAAAGGACCAAATTTGTCATCACTTTTTAAATACAATAAATTTGGATGCTAAAAAATTCCAGACCCAGGCAAATAAAACGGCAGCGAATGCTCCAACATTTGCCCACATTTTCTCTGCTATGCCATATTGAGGTCCGATAATATTCACCACAAAAGAAGCAATTCCCACGTTAATAAAAAGACCAATGCTAGTTACTACCAAAAACTTAGAAAATTCCCTGGGAGCAAAAACTTTCTCTCTTTTGCGAAAAGTCCAGTGTTTATTCCAGAAATAACTATTTAAGGTTGCGAGCAAAAAAGAGATTCCTTTAAAGACCGAAAAGGAAAGACCGGTGGCAATTCCTGAAACCCAGATTAATCCATTTAGCACTCCCAAATCAATAAAAGTATTAAGAGCCCCTACCAAAACAAATTTTGCTGCCTGGTAAATAATTAAAAGCTTTTTACCAATATAGGAAGCAAGGAACATTCCAAGTAAGGCAAGGGGAGGAAAAATAATCAAAAGCACCCAGCTATAAGGAAAGCTTTTTCCGATATTTTTCAAGCCAATAAAGAAAAAAACTCCTATTAAAAAACCAATTATAATACTGATTATCGCGTCTACTTTTTTCATTTTTTTATCCTATCACAAATTAAGGTTCTTGACAACTAATCTTGAAGTTGTTAATCTAAAAACAGATTATGAAAATTCAGATTAACCCCAAATCTATTAGTTGTTGCGATTGTTGCACCTCTCTAAGAGAAGAGGTTAGTTTGGTTTTTAGATAAAGTTAATTTTATATAAAATTCTTAACCAACTGGCCTCTTCTGAGAGGTCTTTTTGTTTAAGCACTATGCAAAATATTTTAGATACAATTGGCAATACACCTTTAATTAAAATCGGGCGAATTTACGCTAAGTTAGAAACCACTAATCCAAGTGGTAGCATTAAAGACAGAATGGCAAAGTATATGGTAGAAAAAGCAGAAGAAAGAGAAGAACTCAAAAAAGGTTATACAATAATTGAAGCCACCTCGGGAAACACCGGAGTTAGTTTTGCTATGATTTCAGCAATAAAAGGGTTTAAAATGATAGCAGTAGTGCCAGAGAACATAAGTAAAAGAAAACTAAAACTGATGAGTTTATTTGGGGCAAATTTTATTTTAACTCCCAAAAAAGAGAATTTATCTGGGGCGATTAAGAAGACAAAGGAGTTAGCGGAAAAATATGAGAAAGTTTGGTTACCAAGGCAATTTGAAAATCCTGATAATGTTAAAGCTCATAGAAGAGGTTTAGGTAAAGAAATTTTAAAACAAGTTGATAAAATTGATGCTTTTGTAGCCGGGATCGGAACCGGAGGAACATTAATAGGGGTGACCAAAACTCTAAAGGAGAAATTCCCAAAAGTAAAAATAATTGGGGTGGAAGCTGTTGAATCACCTCATCAAATAGAAGGAATTAGTGATGGAATAGTACCAAAAATTTTGGATTTTAGCCTAATTGATGAAATAATTAAAATAAAAAGCAAGGATGCTGTTTTAATAACTAAAAAATTAGCCAAAAAGAAAGGATTATTGGTTGGTATTTCTTCGGGAGCAAATGTCTTGGCTGCTCTAAGATTAAGTAAAAAATACAAAAACGTAGTAACTGTTTTACCAGATCGAGCTGAAAGATATCTTGAATTATGGTAAAATAGTTTAATAGAATATTATGCTCAAACTTTATAATACTCTGTCTCGAAAAAAAGAAATCTTCAGACCAAAAAAAGCAAAGAAAGTAAATATGTTTGTCTGTGGACCAACGGTTTACGATTTCTCCCATATTGGGCATGCCAGGACCTATATTGTTTTTGATGTGATTGCAAAATATCTGAGAGAGAAAAAGTTTAATGTTTTTTATCTTCAAAATATTACTGATATTGATGACAAGATAATCGCTAGAGCAAAAGAGAAAAAAACGACTCCAAGAAAATTAGCTTTACTTTTTGAAAAAGAATATTTGAAGGATATGAAAAGTTTGAAAATTGATAGTGTAACAAAATACGCCAGAGCTACAGACCATATTAAAGAAATTATAAGTCAGGTTGAAAGGCTTTTGAAAAAAGGTTACGCCTATCAAATAAAAGATGGTATTTACTATGACATTTTGAAATTTAAAGATTACGGAAAGTTGTCAAGAAGAACGGTTTTGCAGGCTGAAGATGGTGTTTCCAGAATTGATACAGCTGAAGAAAAGAGAAACAAAGGAGATTTTTGTCTCTGGAAATTTTCCAAACCCGGTGAGCCAAAATGGCCAAGTCCTTTCGGGCATGGCAGACCCGGTTGGCATATTGAAGATACAGCTATCACTGAAAAATATTTCGGTTTCCAATATAATATTCACGGTGGAGCCAAAGATTTGATTTTCCCTCACCACGAAGCTGAAATTTCTCAAATGGAAGCTATATCTAAAAGAAAACCTATGGTCAAATATTGGATTCATTCAGGTTTTCTAACTGTAAAAAGCCAAAAGATGGCAAAATCTTTAGGTAATTTTATTACCATAAGAGAGTTTCTGAAAGAGCACTCCCCTCGCCTTTTACGGCTTTTGGTGACAAAAACTCATTATCGCTCTCCTCTTGATTATAATGATAATTTAATTTTGCAAACAAAAAGAGAATTGGAGAAAATAGACGAATTTATAGAAAAGATCCAAAGCACAAAATCCAAAATCCAAAATAAATCCAAATTTCAAATTTCAAAATATGAAAAGGAATTTGAAAAAGCCATGGATAATGATTTCAATACTTCAAAAGCCTTAGCTTCAGTTTTTAATTTAATTAATAAAGGAAATTCTCTGATTGCTCAAAATAAATTAAGCCCCGAAAATGCCAAAGAAATCCTGAAGCGATTAAGGAAGATTGACGAAGTTTTTAATTTTATATTTTGGGGAAGACCGGAAAAAAAGAAAATCCCTGAAAATATTTTAAGATTAGTAAAAGCAAGAGAGGAATACCGTCAAAAAAAACAATGGCAAAAAGCTGATGAAATCAGGAAAAAAATAAAGAAGAAGGGCTATTGGGCCGAAGATACAAAAGAGGGAACGAAAATTAAGAAGTTGTAATGGTGAATTATGAAAAGAAGGCACCTTAGGAAAGGTGCCTTTCTCTATCCCAAAATTGGTTTTTTCCGTAGCTTCTTTTTTTCGGAATGCGCTTTTCTTTCCCTCAGTCTTTCTCTTTTGGCAGACTTGGGGACTTTTGTAGGAATTCTGGGTGTTTCTGGTCGGTTTAATTGCTCAAGTCTTTCTCGAAGCCGTTCAAACGCAATTGCTAAATTTCGAGCCTGAGATCTCTCTTCAATCACTCTAACTTTTATTCCGGAAGGAATATGACGAAGATGGATTCCGGTCTCTTTTTTGTTGGCTCTCTGGCCTCCTTTGGTAGAAGCTCCGAATCTAAAAACCTCTGTCTCCTTTTTTAAAGTTCTAATATCTGTTTTATACATTGTTTTTCCTCTCTCCCTTTTATGTTTTTATTATGGCAACTTCAAATAAAATTGTCAACTCGTTGCCAACCTTTCTTCCATTTGCTATACTGTAATCGAAGAGATAAATCTCTTCTTTACCCTTCGCCTGTGGCTCGGGTAATCGATGGATATGGATAATGAATTTTCAAAAAGTGAATTACCGGAAAAACTTCCTCCTCAAAGCATTGAAGCTGAGAAATCGCTGCTCGGCTGCTTACTTCTTGATAAAAATGCCATAATTCGAGTGGCTGATTTTTTGCAAACTCGAGATTTTTATAAAAAAATTCATCAGCAAATTTATCAAGCAATAATTGAACTTTTTGAAAAAGGAGAGCCCATTGACCTGTTATCAACTTCCACCCGCTTAAAAGAAAAAAATCTCCTTGAAGAAATTGGTGGGGCAAGTTATTTAACAGAGCTTATTAATTGCGTTCCCACTGCCAGCCACGTCCTAAACTACGCCAAGATTGTTCAGAGAAAAAGAATCCTCCGAGATTTGATTGAAGCCAGTCAAGAAATTGGCAACATGGGTTATAATGAGTCAGAAGATGTTGATATTTTATTAGATAAAGCTGAAAAAAGAATTTTCAGCATTGCTCAAAAAAGCTTAACTCAAAATTTTTTACCTGTTAAAGAAGCCTTGGAAGAAGCTTTTGAAAGAATTGACAGATTATCCAAGCACCAGGGAGCTCCCCGGGGACTTCCTACTGGTTTTGCCGATTTAGATAACATTCTGGCTGGTCTTCAAAAATCTGACCTTATTATTTTGGCTTCCAGACCCAGCCTTGGCAAAAGCGCCATGGCTTTGAACATTGCTGCTAACATTACTACGAACGATAAGCTGCCGGTTGGTATATTTTCGCTTGAAATGTCAAAAGACCAGGTGGTAGACAGATTAATTGCCGGGCTGGCTAATGTTGACTTATGGAGATTGAGGACGGGCAGACTTTCTGATGAGGGCGAAGATAATGATTTTTCAAGAATTCAACAGGCTCTGGCTATTTTATCTGAGGCCCCAATTTATATTGATGATGCCGCTATTTCAAACATTTTACAAATGAGGGCAATGGCCCGCAGATTGCAGGTAGAAAAAGGACTGGGGCTAATTATTGTTGATTATTTACAATTGATGGAGCCGAGAAATCCTACAGTCAATATGGTTCAACAGATGACCGAGGTTTCTCGTTCTTTAAAAGCTTTAGCCAGAGAAATTAATGTTCCAGTTTTGGCTTTATCGCAATTATCACGGGCAGTAGAGCAGCGTTCTCCTCAAATTCCAAGATTATCTGACTTGAGAGAAACTGGCGCGCTGGAACAGGATGCAGACGTTGTTTTATTTATTCACAGGGAGGATCGTTATCGCCCGGATACTTCAAGGAAAAATATTGCAGATATAATTATAGCTAAGCATCGCAATGGTCCAGTGGGAAAAATTGAATTATATTTCGATGAAAGACGAGTCAGTTTTAGAAATTTAGAAAAAGAACACGATGTATCCTAAATCTATCCAAAAACTCATTGATATCTTCTCTAAATTTCCAACGGTTGGGCCGCGAACTGCTGCCCGTTTTGTTTTTTATTTAATTAGAAAACCAAAAGAGGAAATTAATGATTTAATAAAATCAATTTCTAATCTCAAAGAAGCAGTAAAGATTTGCTCTTTTTGTTTTAATTCTTTCGAGATAGGCACTAGAGAAATTTCACCGCCAGCTAAAGCTGCAACAGTCCTCTGTCCCATCTGCCAAGATGCCTCAAGAGATAGAACGCTTCTTTGTGTGATTGAGAAAGAAACTGATTTAGTTTCAATTGAAAAAACAAAAAAATATAAGGGCCTTTATTTTATTTTGGGAGGAATGATTTCAAAACTTAGGAAGGAAAATATTAAAAAACTAAAAATAAAAGAATTAGAAGAAAGAATAAAAAATCCTGAAATTTTTGGGCTTCCGAAAACTGATTTTAAAGAAATCATTATTGCCATCAATCCTACTAATGAGGGCGAAGCCACGGCTTTATATCTCGAACGTTTTTTAAAGCCCTTAAATAAAAAAATTACCCGGCTAGGTCGGGGCTTGCCAGTTGGCGGGGAATTAGAATACGCTGACGAAGAAACGCTATCTTCGGCTTTAGAAAGCCGAAGATAATTTTCAATTTTCAATTTTCAATATCTCTACTTCTGTAAAGGGCTGACGATGGCCTTTTTTTACTTTGTAGCGGGTTTTTGGTTTGTATTTAAAAATGATTATTTTTTTACCTTTGCCTTGGCCAGTAATTTTCCCGGTAACCTTTGCCCCCTTAATTAATGGATATCCGATGTCCATTTTTTTGCCCTTTTCCAGTAATAAAACTTCTTTAAAGGTGATTTCAGAACCTTCTTTTTTATCAATTTTCTCAATTTTTATTTTGTCGCCGGGCTTAACAAGATATTGCTTGCCCCCGGTTTTAATAATAGCTAACATATTCTACGAGTTTTGTTTTCCTTTTTTTAATTTTTTAGTTTCGTCAACCTCGGCTAATCTTTCTATTCTTTCTCCAAGTAAAGAAAGTCGTTTTCCTGAAGTATCATAGCTTGATGAAGCATCTCTTAAATGGTTTCCCAGTTTTCTAAAATCGTTCTTTAATTTTTGAGCATCTTGATAAACACGGTCAAGTCTTTTTAGAATTTGCTGAGTTTGGCGAGAAATCCGCATACTTCGAAACCAATGTTCGATTGTTCGCAAAGCTGAATAAAAAGTATTAGGTGAGGCTAAAGTAACCTTTTTTTCTTGAGCATATTTTATTAAATCTATTTCTTTTGCCATTATTTCATAATAAATAGCTTCTGCCGGAATATACATTAAAGCGTAATCGAGAGTACCTTCTGAGGGTAAAATATATTTTGAAGAAATTTTATCTATATTAAATTTCACGTCTCCAATAAATTTTTTGCGGAAAAGAGCTATTTCTTTATCAGATTCAGCTTCTTTCATTTTTTCAAAATTGACAGAGGAAAATTTAGCATCAATTGGCAACAATTTGCCATCAGGGAGTTTTAATACTGCATCAACTTGTTCTCCAGAAGAAAAAAGATATTGAGTTTGATAAAGTTCTTTGGGGAAATGCTGGCTCAAGATGTGCTCTAAAGAAGCTTCTCCCCATTGCCCTCTAAGTTTCGGGGATTTAAAAATCTCCTGGGAAGAGGAAATACCCTTCATTGTCTCCTGAACTTGTTTTAATTCTTGACGAATTTGAACTGTTTCTTTTGTAAAAGAAGAAATTTGTTCATGCATTGCCCGAGAGGTCCCATCTACATTTCCTCGAATCTCCTTTAATTGGTTAGTCATTAAATCAGTTAATCGTCTTTCTAAATCTCTTATTGCTGTTGTCTGGCTGCGGTCAATTGCTGATTTTCTAATGTAAAAAAGCCAAATTGCCGCTCCTCCAGCCACAATTAGAAATAATATTAAAACAAAAAGGGAATTGTTCATGTTGTAGTCTCGGTCGGGGCGTCCAAAATTGTGAAAGCAATTTTGGAGTAGAGATTAACGTATATTAACACTACTTCATCAAAATTTCAACTATGACAAAGAGAATATAAGTTCCTAATAGAAATAAGGCTTCTTTTTTGGTAATTTTCTGACCGCTTCGGACAACCCACAAGAAAAATATAGCTGAAATTACCAGAAAGAGCCGGCCTATGGCAAATGGTGAAAAATCAACAATCTCAATTGGACAAATTAGAGCGACAATCCCGAGTACCAGGGTGGCTGGAACCATAATTGAACCTATCAAATTACCGAGAATCATCCAGGTCTGGCCCTTTCTGGCAGAGGCAATTGCAAAATAGGCTTCAGGTAGAGCATTCCCTAATCCAATAATTAAAATTCCAATTATGGCTATTGGTAAATTAAAACTTCCGGCAAAAAATTGGGCTGATTTAACAATTCCTTCGGCAGCTGCTAATAAAAAGATTATTCCCAAAATTACTTTTCCGAGGTCTTTTATAAAAACTTTAAATTCTTTAGCAGTAGAAATTTTGTTTTCTTCATAGACTTTTTTAAATCTTTCTTCTTTGGAAAAAAGCCAAAAGACGTAAAAAGCGAAAACTAAAATTAAGAAAATTCCGTCTCCCCTCCCCAAAACCCCATCTAAAATTAAAAGTAAGGGTAAAATGGCAATGCAGATAGTAAAAATTGAAGAAGTTTGAACCATCCTGCTTCTAGCTGGGAGTCCTTTAGCAATTAAAGCCGCTAAAGCTGCAACCATTGTTAGGTCAACGAGATTTCCACCAACTATGTCGCCAAAAGAAAGTTGAGGAATTTTATGAAGGGCTGAAGAAATGCCAACGAAAAGATTAGGTAAAGAGCCCGCTATTGCCATAACAAAAAAAGCTACCACAAATTCCCTCCATTCCAAAAATCGAGCCACTCTAGTTAAGGCATCGACTAACAATTTCGCCGACCAAAAAAGTAAAGCAAAAGAAGTTAAAAAAATGAAAATATAAAATAAAATCATATTATTTTACAAAGTATATTATCTCATATATAATCCCTCCGAAAAATATTAAAACTAAAGGATAAATTAAGAATTTTCTTTCAGGTCTGATTTTCCGGTACATTAGCAAAATCAAAATGCCATCAATACCAAGCATCACTCCACCAACAACAGATATTACCGGAATAAAGCTTTTAACTCCAATTAAAAAAAGAATTAGGGGTAAAAAACAAGTAACTACCCAGGCCAAATTTTTTCCAATTTTTAAATCATACCAAAAAACCTTCTTTAAGGTAAGGCCTAAGGCAATAAAAGATGTAAAAGTTGTTAAAAGCCCGAAAATGAGAGCCGAAGAAACTATTCCGTCGCCCAAAACATCTCTCAATCCGGTTAAGGCCGATTCTGTGGTTTGGGGTCCGGTAATGCCTAAAATTAGATAGATAAAAAAGAGATAAACAACTATCGGAATTAAAATGGCAATAGGGATAATTTTTAAAAGTAAATTTTTCTTTTCCCCCAGCATTTCCTCTGCCTCGGGAATTAAAGCTGCTCCCCAGATAGAAAAAAGAATGATTCCATAAGGCAAAAATATAAAAGACCAGTCGGGAACGGGAAAAAGATTTTGGATATTCAAAAAATCTTGACCACGGAAAAATATGGCAATCAAAATTAAAAAGAAAAAAATCAATCCCCAGAATTCCACTTTGGCAATTGCCTTAATCCCGGAATAAATAATACTAGCCCCAATTACAAAATAAAAGAGGGTATAAAGAGTTGTGTTTCCCCCGAAAATTGGAGACAAGAGTTCTTTAAAAAATTCACCGCCAACAATCAAATAAGCTAAAATAGCGCCAAAAAGCCCTAAAATGGTTGAAATTAAAGCTAATTTTTGACCCCATTTCCCCAAATAAAGCTTGGCAAAGCCAGGCAGTCTTTTAAAATCCGGAGTTTTTAGGGCCAATTCTCCAAAAAACAAATGAATTAAAATAGCTACGGCTCCTAAAACCAAAAAATAGCCAAGAATTACCCCAAAGCCAACCTTTGAGGTGATATAAGGCAAAGAAAAAAGCCCAACGCCAATAATGGTTCCAGAAAGCATAGCTATTGGATAGATGAATGTTTTAACGTTTTTAAACATATTCTTTTTTAGCAATAAAATGCCATTTAGTTGCTTCAATTAAAATTATATTTATTAATCCTAAACCTAAAATTAGTTGCCAGTCAAAAAGATTTAGGGGAACTGTTTTTAAAAGTGTTTGTAATGGAGGAAGATAAAGAGCGGATATCAACATTATAACACCGAAAATCCAGGCAAAAACTAAAAATTTATTGGAGAAAGGATTTATCTGCCAGAGATTTTTTCTTAAGTTTTTACAAGAGAAAACATAAAAAATCGAATCAACGGTAAGTCCTGTAAAGATTATTGACCTGATATGAAGAATTTCATAACCTGAATATTTTATTAGCCAGAAAAGGAGCCCTAAAAGTAAAAGATCGGTCACTAATCCGATAATAAAAATTAAGGCCTTCATCTCCCGGGTTAAAAGAGGAATATCATGACCTCGGGGTTTCTGCTTCATTAGGTCTTTTGCTTTTGGTTCAAAAGCCAAACAGAGGCCGAGGGGACCATCTTCAATAAGATTCACCCACAAAATTTGAGCAGCTAAAATAGGAAGAGGCCAGCCCAAAAGAAGACTCACTCCGATTAAAATTATTTCGGTAAAGCTATCAGATAATAAATAAGTAATAACCTTTCTGATATTATCAATAATTGCCCTCCCTTCTTCAACTGCCGCCACAATAATAGAAAAACTATCATTTAATAAAATCAAATCTGAAGTTTCTTTTGCCACTTCGGTTCCAGAACCCAAAGCTACTCCAATGTCAGCTTTCTTTAACGCCGGAGCGTCATTAATTCCATCACCGGTCATCGCCACTACTTTTCCTTTTCCTTGCCATGCTTCAATAATACGAAGTTTATGTTTTGGTTCAACTCTGGCATAAATTTGAATGTCTTTCACTTTTTTTTCAAACTCTTCATCTGAAAGTTGATCAAGCTCTCTTCCTTCCATAATATTTCCTTCTTTTACTTTAAAACCCAACTCCTCAGCTACAGCTTTTGCCGTCAATTTATGGTCACCGGTAATAATAATTGGACTCATTCCTGCCCGTCTACAAACTTTCATTGCTTCTTTTACTTCTTTTCTAACAGGGTCCTTTAAGGTGATAAAACCAAGAAAGGTTAAATCCTTACATAATTCCTCAATAGACAGAGAACGGTTCTCTGGTAATTTGATTTTTCGGTAAGCTGAAGCTACTACCCTTAAACCTTTTTGAGCTAATTCCTCTAATTTTTTTTGTAAATTTTCTTTAGCTTCTTTTTTTAAACTTGAAAGTTCTAAAATTTTCTCTGGAGCTCCGCAAGCATACAAAAAACTTCCCTCATTTTCCTTATACAAAGTGGCGGCAAATTTATTTATTGGGTTAAAGGAGATTTCAGCTATTTTCTTTTTTTCAAACTTTTTTTTGGGGTTAATTCCAACTTCAATTCCAGCCTCAAGTAAAGCCCTATCAGTTGGTCTCCCTCTGAAAATCCATTCTTCTTTTGGCTCTGTAGGATTTTCAATAAAAGCCGCTGAAGTTAGAGTAGCCGCTTTTAAAGTTAAAAATTTATCCCCTATTACTTCTCCAGCTTTCATTTTTCCCTCGGTTAAGGTGGCGGTTTTATCGCTACAAATCACCGAAGTGCTCCCCAATGTTTCTGCTGAAGCTAATTTTCTCACCAATCCCTTCTTTTTTAATATCCTTTGCATTCCGAGAGCTAAAATCACTGTCATTGCCACTGGTAATCCCTCAGGGATAGCTGCTACTGCCACTGCCACGGCTGTCGTAAACATTTCGATAAATTTTCCGCCAGTTATCATCCCTTCAATAAAAATTCCAATACAAATTATACTAATAACTATTCCGACAATTTTAGAAAAAGCGGCTAATTTTTTTTGATAGGGAGTTTTTTCCTCCCTAGTCTCCTTAATTATTTTAGCTACTTTTCCAATTTCAGTTTGAACCCCTGTTTCAGAAACTATCACTTTTCCCGTTCCATCTTCAACTACACAACCCATATAGACCATATTATCTCTATCAGCTAAAGGTTTCTCTTTTGGCAAAACCTCTGACAATTTTTTTGCTGATAACCACTCTCCTGTCAAAGCCATTTCATTAATTTTTAAATCATGGCATTCAATGATTCTGCCATCAGCCGGGACTTTATCTCCTGGATTCAAAATAATAATATCGCCGGGAACAACTTCTTCTGAACCAACAATTTTTAAATTTCCTTCTCTTAAAACTTCAGCTGTATGTTTAACCGCTTTTTTTAACTCTCTTAAAGCTTGATATGCTTTGTCTTCCTGAAAAAATCCAACAATTGTATTTAAAAAAACAGCGCCGAAAATAACAATGGCGTCGGTATAATCTCTCAAAAACAAAGTAATAATTCCCGCTATTACTAAAATATAAATTAGGGGGCTTCTAAATTGCTCTAAAAATATTCTTAATCGAGATAAAGGCTCTTCTTCTGGAAGTAAGTTTTTGCCTGATTTTCGTTGTCGAAATTTTACTTCTTTCTCAGATAGGCCTTTCTTAACGTCAGAATATAATAATTTTGTTACTTCTTTCCAAGTAAGATTATGCCAGGAGATTTTTCCCATTAATTTATTATATCCAAAAAAGAGACCGATTAAAAGTCTCTCAAAAATGGTGGCCTCATCGGGATTTGAACCCGAGTTACATGGATGAGAACCATGCGTCCTAAACCACTAGACGATGGGGCCAGAAAGAGTAGAAGGTGATGATCCGTTATTTTTTATATTTTTTACTTCTTTCTTTGATTTCTTTGACTCTTTTTTTGAAAGAGTCAAAATTCGCCTTCTCTTCTTTCTTAAGCAATGCTCGGTTAATTCCGCCAATTTCTTCATCTTCTTCATTGGTGAGATAACCTTCTTTTACAGCTACAGCTACAGCCTTGTTAACCTTTCTAATAGTTCTCACTTTTCCCTCCCAATTAGCTTCCCGAAATTCGAGAAATGTCCCAATATACTTTATTAACCATAACTCCTTTTCATCTAAGACTCGGTTATTAGTTAATATCCCCTCTATTATCTCATCCATTTTTTGAACGATTTCCGGAGGAAAGTCGTCTCGCAAGCTACCTGATACACGTTTTAAACCGCTTCGCATCAACTTTGTTATCTTTTTCTTTTTTGCCATTCTTTACCTCCTTTTGGATCATCACCTTTTTTTAATAAGAACCATTATCAAATATATCACAGAATTTAAGTATTGTCCATTTAAATAGAAGAGGACAAGCAATTGCTTGTCCTCTATTAAAAAAGAACTACTTCTTTTAATTCCGCTCCTATGCTTCTAACAAGCGATAGTCAATTCCTCTTCCATTTCCATGACCCGTTTTACCTTTAGGTTCTTCAGGGCAGCAAGTGGCTTTTTTCTTACCGTTGTGCTTCTGTTTAATATGAAATTCTTTGAGACATTTCGGGCAGAAAAACCAATTATTAGTTTTATGCTTCTTTGATAGTTTAAGTTTAACTCTTCCCTTCTCGTCAGTGCAAAATGGACATATTAGCGCCATTTTATTTTAATTCTCCTTTCTTCTCAATCTTATTTTCTTTTATGTAAAATATCTATTTGCCTTCTTTTCCTTATTAAAATTAAATCACCGTCTCTTATCTCGTTTTGGAGTCGGGTTTTACTATCTTCCATTATACCAAATTGAAAAATATTTTCAAGCACCATTCCTTTTGCCGGCAATTCCCTGATAATTTTTTAACAGCTGGGAAATTTCAACCAAATTTAAATCGAATATTACTCCTATACTAACAGCAGAAAGACTGGCGTAAATTTGCTCTTTGCCAAAAAGTTTCTCTAGCCAAATTGGAACAATATTTCCTTTATAGTTTACTTTAAAATTCGTTCCATTGTTTAACCTTATATCTGAGGCTCGAAAATCAGCTCTTTCCTGAAAACCAAAGGTTATAGGGGCCCGCCTTGGCGGGAGGGTGATGGGCGGTTTGGAGTCCTGCAAATTAGTTTCGTCTTTGATTTCTCTGACTGTCTCGTCATCAAAATTTAAAATTAAATAACCTTGGGAAGGTAAAATTTTTGCTAATTTTCGAATTTCTTTGGTTTTTTTCTTATCACCGGCAAAGAAGTCTTTATCAGAAGGAATATCTCCAATATGGGTCACAAGTAAAATTGGCAGAGAAGAATTTTTTACTAAAAATTCAAAATCTCGGCTATTATTTTTTAAATCAGCTTCAAAAATTAGAATTTGTTTACTTAAAATTTGCTCAAAACTCAAGGAAGAAGGAAAATTCGTTAATCTCCCAACTTTAAAATACTGCCTTAAAACCTGAAAAACAGCTTCAGCAGCAGAAGTTTTTCCTTGACCAGTAATAATTATAATTTTGGGCTTTTTCCAGAAAAAAATAAGTTTAGATAAAAAATTAAACATAATTTAGCGAAAAATCCATTTCGAACTTTCCACAATTTATTCTTCATAATCATAATCAGGGGGAATCTGATAGTAATCTATAATATATTTAGCAAGTTCTCGAAATATGGGGGTAGCCGAATATTCAGCTGTTTTGGTTTTTGGATTATCTAATTTTATCAGAATCAAAAACCGGGGATTAAAAGCCGGAGCAAATCCAGCAAAAGTTTGAATAGTTTTTTCAGAATAACCCGATTTATCAATTCCTAAAGCTGAAAAAGCTATCTGGGCAGTTCCGGTTTTACCAGCAATATAATAGCCGGGAATCTTAGCTCGCTTGGCAAAACCATTCTCTACCACTGAAACCAACATTGCTGTTAATTGGGTGGCTGTTTTTTGCGAAATTATCTGCTTTCCTTTTATTTCATCTAAATTAGGGCCAGGATTTTCTAAGACATAAGGTTTAATTAATTTCCCTCCATTGGCAATGGCACAAATTGCTCTGAATAATTGTATTGGAGTCATTTCAATACCTTGCCCAAAAGAAGCTGTAGCAAAGTTTACTTCATAGCCTTTTTTTAAATTTGAATTCGTAGAAGAGACCTCCCCTTGTAAGCCAATTCCGGTTGGCTCAAAAAACCCGAATTTTTCAATATAATCTAAGAAAGTCTGGTGAGCAATTTGCCTCTCAGCAAATACTGCCCCGGTATTAATTGATTTTTCCAAAACCTCGGTCATAGTTATCTTGCCTGAATAAACCCTTTGGTCGTAATTATAAATAGGCCAACCTCCGATTTCTATTATTCCCGGGTCAATATAGGTAGTCTGAGGAGTTATTTTCTCTTCATTCAAAGCTGCTGCCATAGTGATTGGTTTAAAAACCGAACCCGGTTCAAAAAGCTTCTGGCTTGCCCCATTTTGGAAAATTTCTAAATTCGATTCTTTCCAATACTGATTGGGATTAAAATTCGGAAAATTAGCCAGAGCCAAAATTTTTCCTGAATTAGGGTCTCCGACTATAATTTGACCCCTCTCGATATCTAAATTTTCTTTAGCTTCTCTTAATAGCTTTTCAGTCATAAATTGGATATTGTAATCAAAGGTTAAAATAAGGTCAGCACCTCCTTTAACAACACCTGAGGTCGTCTTGACTAAATACCCTTGCGCACCCTTTTCTCCCTCTTGAAATCCTTCTGACCCCTTAAGAATGTCATTGTAATACCCTTCTACCCCGTATTGTCCAACGTTATCTCCCCCTAAAAATCCAACTAAATGAGAAGCTAGAGTTTCTTGAGGATAATATCTTAAGGTCTCTGAGCCTAAATAAACTCCTGGTAAATTTAATTTTTTTAAAAGTTCTATCTCTTCCTGAGTTAATTTACTTTTTATTAGCTCATAGAGACTGTCTGCTTTTTTAATTTTTTCTAAAATTAAGTCTTCATCTAAATTCAATGTCTGGCTCAGGGCTTTAGCTATTTCTATTGAATCTTGCCCTTTGGTAGTAATTTCTTCTGGAGAAATATAAGCTAATTCCCAATTTTTATTTGAGGCTAAGGTATATAAATTTCCTTCTTTATTCTGTAAAAAAATTTCTCCTCTCTCTCCTTTAATTTGGGCAAAAAATTTTTGCTGACCTTGAGCCAAAGCCTTCCAATATTCATAATTAAGTATCTGAATAAAAAAAAGCCTCCCTATAATAGCTGCTCCAAATAATATTATTAAAATTAAAATTAGATTTATCCTCCCCCTTTTCATTTTAATTTACGATAGCTGACGGTTATCAAATTTCCTGCTATCTACTTTGCAACAACCTGGCTTTCCAAAACCTGAATATAATGAATTCGTTCTACTTTTTCAAAATTTAGATTTTTTACTAAACTCTCAATGGTAGATAAGGAATTTGCCTGAAAAAAATTAATCTCCAGAGTTTTATTTTCCTGAGACAGCTCCTTTATTTTTCTTTGATAATTTTGAATCAGATAAGTCTCTCTAATCATGCTATTTACCTGAAAAATATAAAATATTAAAAGCGATATTATTGAAATAAAACTCAAAATCCAGAAAGCTTTCAGGCTAAATTTTCTTTTTAAAGCTAAAGGCCGAATAACGGGAACAGATGGATTAAGGGCTAAAATATTCATTTGAGTAGATATTCTACGAACTTACTTTTCTGGCTGCTCTTAACTTTGCCGACCTTGAGCGAGGATTAATTTTAATTTCTTCCTCGCGTGGTGTGATTGGTTTTTTAGTTAAAATTTTAAGCGATTCTTCTTTGGCCCGGTTTCTGAAGAAATTTTTGACGATTCTGTCTTCTAAAGAATGGAAAGAGATTATTACTATTCTTCCCCCTGGCTCTAAAATCTCTAAGGTTTGATGTAAGGCTTTTCTCAAATTATTTAGTTCATCGTTAACAGTAATTCTCAAAGCCTGAAAAGTTCGGGTGGCAAAATGCCTGCCCCGTAGGAAGCCGGAGGCTTTCCTTCGGGGGATTTTCCGATGCTGATATCTGGAAGGAATTGCTCTTTTTAAAACTTCTATCAACTGAGATGTGTTTTTGATTGGCTTTGCTTTTCTCTCCTTAATAATTTCCCTGGCAATTTTCCCGGCAAAACGCTCTTCTCCGTATTCTCTTAGAATTTTTTCTATCTCTGATTCTGACCGATAATTCACTATTTTTTCTGCCGTTAAAGGATTTTGAGAATTGTATCTCATATCCAGCGGTTCTTTTCTCAAAAAACTGAATCCTCTGCCTGACTCCTCTAAATGCCAGCTTGACATTCCTAAGTCAAATAGAATTCCTTGAATCGGCCTAAATTTTTCTCTTTCAACAATCTCTTTTAAATTGGCAAAATTATCACAAACAAGGATGAGTCTCCGACTTAACTTTAAACTTTTAACTTTAAACTCTAAACTTTTTATTAGTTCAGAACTCCAATCAATACCAAGTACTTTTCCCTTCGGTCTGTTTTTTTCTAAAATGTTCAGCTCAGCTGAAGATTTCTTCGCCAAGGGAGAACAAATTGCTAAAGTATGGCCGGCTTCACCAATTGTACAATCAATAAAATTCTGATTGGGCTTAGGGTCAAGATATCTAAGCACTTCTTTTTGTAATACGGAGATATGACTCATTCCCTTTAAATTAGATTCCGAGCTCTCCCAATTTAGCTGCGAAATCACCTACTTCTTTTTCTACTTTTTTCTTATAGATTTCCCAGTTTCGACCATCCCAAATTTCCAATCGATTATAAAGACCGCAAATTACTACATTCTTTTTTAAATTAGCATAAGTTTTTAAATACTCCGGAATAAGAATTCGGCCCAACCTATCGAGTTCTACTGCCATAGCTCCGGCCAACATAATTCGAGCGAAACCTCGAGCCTCAAGCTGACTTGCTGGCAACTTCCCTAACTTATCAGACATCGTCTTCCATTCTTTTAAAGTATAAACAACTAAACAATTATCCAAGCCGCGGGTAATTATTATAGTTTTGCCCAGTTCCTTTCGGAATTTGGCAGGAAGAGCCAGTCTTTTTTTAATATCAATGGTATGTCTATATTCTCCTATGAACATGCTAATTTATTAAAAGTTTCTTTTCTAGATACTTAAAGTTATCCACAGATTTAGGTCTTTATCCCACTCTTATCCACAATTTGTCCTTTCACCTTTACTATATTCCACTTCATAGCCCCAAGTCAACCGAAATTAAAATACCTTAAAAATAAGATAAAAACTCATTTCTTTCCACAGGATATCCACAACCTTGAAGGGCGGTAGGTGGGTGGCGTCCACAGGTAGCTTAAAAGAAAACTTAAAATCGCCCCTCAGGGGCGATTTTAAGTTTTCTAATTTCTTAAATTTTTAAAGCCTTTTTCTTCTAAAATCTCTCTCTGGCTTTAATGCGGGAAATAACTTTTTTCAAGTCTTTGTTTGCTCGATATTCAATCGCTCCATTTTTTCTTTTTTCGAACCATTCATTTAAAAAGATAAAATAATTTTTGAAAACCAAAATCATTATAAAAGCTATTATCAAAGGAAATAGAAAATAATCTAAAAGCCCACCAACAATACCTGTTTTTACTTCGGTAGCGACTCCAGCTACAGCTTTTCTGCTAACAACAATCTTGGCTGTATCGGTATCTTCAGTATTTACACTATAAGCCATAGCTGTATTTGTTAAAGTAGTTATTCCATAAATAAATTTATCTTCTGAAACAACCTTGGCCTCAAAAGTGATTATCTTTGAATAACCAGGATATACTGTTCCTAAATTTAATCCTGTCAAAATATTGCCGGCAGAAGACACTCCGTTAATCTTTAAATTATTCTGATATGTTATCTGCCAAGGCAAAGTGTCTTTTACTATTACATTTTTAGCTCTAATGCTTCCAGTAGAGCTAACTTTTATCTTAAATTCTAATCTCTCTAAAGGATCAGCTGACACTGAATTCTGAAAAGTAGTATTATCAGTAATATTTCGGACAGTTTTTGAAACATTTAATACAGGAGAGTCTGGAGGTGGCTGGCAGGCACTCCGGCAGGAAGAAGAGCTTGAATATGTTCCTGAAGGACAGTAATATCCTGAATAGGTCCGGGAAGAACAGGTACCATTGTTTGTATTGCAAGACCAGCATCTAATTGTAGATTCCTCGCAAGCATCCCGGCAGGAAGAAGAGCTTGAATATGTTCCTGAAGGACAGTAATTGCCAGAATAGGTGTGAGAATAACAGGTGTAATTGCTTGTATTACAAGACCAACAGGTAATTGTAGACTGCTGGCAGTTGTTCTGGCAGGAAGAAGAGCTTGAATATGTTCCTGAAGGACAGTAATTACCAGAATAGGTGTGAGAATAACAGGTGTAATTGCTTGTATTACAAGACCAACAGG
>CAZKCU010000003.1:0-15929 GCA_964551595.1 uncultured Candidatus Saccharibacteria bacterium | reverse complement strand
TAGCTCTGGGAAGAGCAGGTGTAATTGCTGGTGTTACAAGACCAACAGGTAATTGTAGACTGCTGGCAGTTGTTCTGGCAGGAAGAAGAGCTTGAATATGTTCCTGAAGGACAGTAAGTGCCAGAATAGCTCTGGGAAGAGCAGGTGTAATTGCTGGTGTTACAAGACCAACAGGTAATTGATTGAGGTGCCTGGCAGGCACTCTGGCAGGAAGAAGAGCTTGAATATGTTCCTGAAGGACAGTAGGTGCCAGTATAAGTGTGGGAAGAGCAGGTGTAATTGCTGGTATTACAAGACCAACAGGTAATTTGCGGTGGAGGTGTTGATTTAGGGGTAAGGCTCAAATTTACCACAGTCTGGCTCCCATTTGTTGGAGAAAAAGTAGTAGAGTTTGAAGAGTAATTAGGATGACTTACGCTTAATCTCCAAGGAGCAGAATAACCCCAGCCACAATTAACAAAACAATAAAGACCATCAATCCTGGCAAAATTGTAATAACCGCTTGAGTTAGTTGTTGTACTTCCTGACTTTGGACCACACCAGCCATGTGCACTTGAACTGGTGCTTGGACATTGTGTTCCGCTGGTTGCCGTTGTTGTAACTGTAACCGTTGCTCCCGATATTCTCCCACCGGTATTGGCATCGTAAATATTTCCGTAAACTCTTGCTCCTTTACACCTGGAACAATCTGCACAACTTGCCGCCATTACTTTATTTTGATATCCAATAGCAAAAAATAAAATAACCAATAAAAAAATTATCCAAAAAATACTGGTTCTTTTTAAAGTCTTAAATTTAGATAAGCTTAAAAACATAGTTCTTTAGAAATTGTTAGTTCTCTAATTCTGCCCCCACGGCAATTCTTTTTTGATCTTTTCCTGGAGGCCAACAACTTATTAAGTTTAGCACATTTTTAGAATTTGTCAAGCCCTGAGGGACATCCTCTCCGGGATTAAGAAAAAATTCTTCAGTAACCTTATAAATATATTGACTTTGATTAAAATAGACATAAATCTCATCCCCGGCGTTTAACTCGTTTAAATTATTAAAAACCCAATCATAATCTATTTTCGGCCAGTTAGGAGGAGCGCTGTGACCCAGAATGATTGTTACCCCTTCTTCTCCTGGTAAAGCAGATTGAGGATAATGCAAAACTCCCTTTTTTAAAGCTTTTTCAAAGTCTTCCTCGCTATTATTTTCGGGAAAAACAATAGGGGCCTCTACTCCAATTTTGGGAATCTCAATACTGTCTTCTTTATCAAAATAATCAGAGCCTCTTATTCCCTTGAGCGTTTCTACTGCCTGTGTTTTATTTTTCTCAAAGAAATTAGATAATCCTCGATAGATAACTTTATAATTAAAAATCCAGGAAATATCTGACCAATTTATAATTATAAAATTGACTAAAAACAGAAAAATAAAAAACTTCCAAAGTTTCTTACTTTTTTCTTTTATCTCTTTTAAAAACATCTTTGATTTTTTGTTTTTAACTTCTAACATAAGAAAATCGAAATGCGTCAAAAAATATTGAAATTATGGGGCAAAATTCGAATTATTAATTCTTTATCAAAAATGATAAACAAAGTTAATAAAGTAACAAAGAAAAGTGTTTTTATAATCAGCTCTTTGTGTTGAATATTAAATTCAACACAAATATTCAAAATTAGAGAAAGGGTAATGAAAAGTAATGAATAAAATATAATCTTTTGAACTATATTGTTGTAATCTGAAGATAAGAATTGAAAAAAATTAAACCTAAAACTATTTTTAAATTCATTTTCTGTTTCTATGTTTTCAGCAGAAAAAACATGACCTTCAGTTAGAGGCTCCTCTAATTTATCAACTACCTCCTCAGAAGCAACTTCTTGTTCAATCTCTATTGGCGGCTTTTCTTGGATTATTTCTTGCCCCGTAGGCCCGCCCTGGGCGGGTATTTTCGGGGTTTCCTCAATCTCAGTCGCCTGTTCTTTTTGGGCCTGTTCTGTTTTAGGAGCACCAAATAATTGAACCACAACATAGGTTTCATTACCCTGAAAATCTCCTTTAAGCACTGTAATTCCAATATCTTGATAATTCGGATTAAAAAGATTAGCTTTGTGAGAAGGAGAATTATTCCAGGCCTGATAAACTTCTTCTGAGTCTAAAAATCCTATAGCTAAATTCTCTCCGGCATATTGATAATCGTAATTTGCTGATTTTATCCAATACCAAGGTGACTTTCCTTCTGGGCTTTGATGCGCAAAATAATCCTGAGTTATCATATCTTGAGCTTTTAGAAAAGCTGCGCTATTTAATTGGGAATTTTCTATTAAAGGGCCAAAACCTAACGCCTCTCTTCCTTGATTAGTCAATTTAATCAAAGAGGTGCTACTAATGTCAGCAAAAAAAATGGTTTTGGGGAGATAGATTAAATAAGAAACAGTAATGAACTTTAAAATAAGTAAAAGCAAAAGATAGTAAAATAAAAATTTACTCTCTAAAAACTTTGGACGATAATTATTTTCGAGGCAGGGAATAAATATTAATTTAAGTTTTATCATTATTCTTTTAGCCATCTTACCTCTTTAGATCATATCACAATCTTAAAAAAATGTCAACAATTAAAAAGAGGTTCAAAAAACCTCTATTTTCTTAAAATGTTCAGCTTTGCTGAAAATTTCTTCTCCAAAGGCGAACAAATTGCCCTCAATTATCCCTTTAAAATAGCCTGTCGGTATTTGATACCGACAGGCATACCTTGATGGGATTGGCTATATCAAGATTTTAATATTAATTTAAACTGCTTATCTTTTGGCGTAATTTCAACTTTATCTCCTTTTTTTAATTGACCTGACAAAAGAGCGGTGGCTAAAATATTCTCCACTTTATCTTGAATAACCCTTCTCATTTCTCTTGCTCCAAAAGTTGGATTATAGCCCAATTCAATTATTTTCTTTTTCAGGGGCTGGGTAATAATAAATTCAATATTTTTTTCTTCAAGATTTTTCTTTAGTTTTTGAAAAAGAAGTTCAGCAATATCTAAAAGGTTTTCTTTAGTTAAGGGTCTGAAAACAACTACTCCATCAAATCGATTAATGAATTCTGGTCGGAAGACTCCTTTTTTGAAAAGATAACCCAAGAGATCTTCTTTGACAATGTCTAATTTTTTATTCAATCTAATATCCTCCCAGATAATCTTTGCCCCGGCGTTTGAGGTAGCAATAATGATTGAATTTTTAAAATCAACTTTTCTGCCCAATCCATCAGTCAAGAGGCCTTCATCAAAAACCTGTAAAAATAAATTTGAGATATTTGGATGGGCCTTCTCAATTTCATCAAGTAAAATTAAGGAAAAAGGACTTTCTCTAACCGGGGTTGTTAAAAGACCCTCTTTTGAAGCAGAACCAATTAATCTTGGGATATCTCGAGTATCCTGAAATTCTGACATATCTAATCTTATCATTTTCTCTTCTGAACCAAAGTAAATTTCAGCCAGAGCTTTGGAAGTTTCAGTCTTCCCTACTCCGGTTGGACCTAAAAATAAGAAGCAACCCATTGGTCCCGACCTTATGGTAAAGGCAGCCCTAGCCCTTCTCATAGCTGCTGAAACTTCATTTACTGCCTCTTCTTGGTTAATAATTCTCTGATGAATCAAATTTTCTAAATTTAACAAAATTTCTCTCTCCCTGATCTTTAATTCTCCCACCGGGATTTGAATTTTTTCAGAAACAACTTCGGCCACATGTTTTGTTAATAAAATTTGCTCTTTTGTCTCACTGACTAAATAGACCATAATTTCATCTAAGAGATTCATTGCTGATTTTGGAAGAGGAACAGATGATAAGTATTTCTGGCAATAATTTACTATTTCTCTTATTGCCAGATAGGAAACAAACTTTCTATATTTCCTTTCAAGAATTAAAGCCTGATTTTCCAAAAGTCTAATTGTCTCTTTGGCTGAAATTTCAGAAACTTCAACTTTTTCAAACAAAGATAAAATGGATGGATTTTGCTCAATATATTTATGCAAACCTACAAAGGTAGTTATGGATACAATCTTAAACTGGGAAGATCTTAGATAGGGAACTAAGACTCCAGAAATATCGATAATCCCTGGTCTGGCCAGCTGGCCAATATAATTATGGAACTCATTAATTATTAAAATAATATTTCCCGCAAAAATTACTTCTCGAAAAATTAGGTCTAAAGTTGCTTCTATCTCTTCAGGTTTTTCAATTCGAGTCAATAAAGAAGTCATATCTAATTCAACCACTCTTTTATAATTTAAATTGGGTAAGCTCTCGCCAAAAAGACTTCTTTGAGCCAAGGCCTGAATGGTAGCTCCTCGACCAGTTCCTGGTTCACCTACTAATAAAACATTGTTAATTTCTGATTTAGCCAAAATCCGGGTAATTTGCGCAATAACTGATTTATGGCCAATAATCTCCTCAAATCCTCTCTTTTTAATAAAATCAGTCCAATCAATTGAATATTGGTCTAAAGTGGGAGTGTAACCTGCCGCCCATTCTCTGGCTAAACTTCCTTTTTTGGCCAAATTTTTGTATTCCCAAAATTTTTTTCTCTCTGAAATTTTTTCTTCTAAACTTTCTAACCAGCTGGTTAAATTTTCAATGTCCCGGGTCTTGAGATCCATGACAATTAGATGTTTTTTGAAAGTCGGGTCAATTTTGCTCTGGCTAGTTAAAATATCCCCTCTTTCAATGGTCTGATGACCTTTTCTTTGAGCAATTTTTAAAGCTTCTAAAATTACTTTTTGAGAATCTTCAGAAAAAATTTCTTGAAATTTCTCTCTTTTTAAACTATCTAAATAATCTTTCAATTCTTTTTTAATCTCTTTTAGACTTAAGAAGGCTCGGGAGAATATAAAATTTTCCCGGGGCCACCCTTTTAATAAGAAGTAAAGTAGGGCTTCAGAAGGAATCTTGGCAAGTTTTCTCTTTTTAGAGAATTTAATTGCCCGTCGAACACTTTTAGCTACCTCAAAACTTAAAAACTCAGCTAAATTATGTTCTTCTGGACGGGAAGCAGCTGTTTTAAGCTCAATTTTCAATTTCGGTCTCTTTAGTTTTAAGTCAAAAAAGAGTATCTTTATCCAGAGAATAATTGCCGAACTTAAAAAGATTATCGAAAAACCTAACAAAAGAGAAAGGGCTGATTGGCTAAAGTTTTCTGTCAGAAATCCATATAAAAATATTAAAAAAGTAAAAATAAATAAAATTAAAAAGAATTTTTTTAGGAATCTAGCCACCAGAAAAGCTCTCTCCCAAATTAAGGCTTGAAAAATTGTTGTTTGTTTTAAATCAAAGTAAAATTTTGAAACCATAAAAAAGACCAATAATTAAAAAGAGAGGTAGAACTATCCATCCCAGAAATACTAATAGACCTGAAATAACTATAAAAATCTCAACATTAATGCCGATAAATATTAAAATACTTCTAACAATTGCTCCCAAAATTCTGGAAATTAGATTAAAAGTGAAAGCCTCAAAATACCTTCTCAAATCAAATCCTCTGCCATAAGACCATTTATATTTTCGCCAATAAGAAAAGAAGGTTTTAAAAAGAATGGGAACCGAAAAATAATTTAAATTAAATAAAAGAAAGTTTTTCCAGGCTTTTAAAATAGCTTTTGGCACCTCAAAAAAATGCCAAGAGAGCCACTGCCACACTATATTTTGTTTTTGGCTTATCTCTTGCATCAATCTTATTATATAATATCCCTATCGGAAAAGAAAATCAGCAAAAAATGTCAAGAGTGAGTTTCCTCACGGCTTTTATTGTTAATTTCCAGGGCTTGCCCCGTATACAACTTGTTGTTATACGGAGCCTTCCTTGAGTAAAACCGAAGGGTTAGAGCCTATCTGGCAAGAATTCAAAATAAATGAAAAGCCAATAGGGAATTTTCTATTGGCTTTTGTTATACTATTTACCTAAGAGCAAGGTCTAAAATTTTATCAAATTGCTAAGGATACTTCTTTTTCTAGAATCACGAATTCCCGAAAATCCTCGCAATTAGTATTGATTACCCGGTCAGGTTGTTTATGGCGCCCGATGGTATCTTTAACCTCTGTTAAAAAAACCATATTTCCGTCTACTTTTGCCACAATGCCCTCCAAATGCCCGTAATTCTTAAACACAACCTTTACTCTTTTTCCTATTAGAGATTTCATTCGAACTCCTTTCATTTTGAAATTTTAAAATAGCATCTTTAATATAACAAATTTTATAATATTTGTCAACCCCCTGTGCCTAAAACAGAGTCTTTCCCTCATGGCTTTGGTTGTTGATTTCTGGGGCTTGACCCCCACACCTATGCATAAGTGTGGGGGCTTGACAGGTGTTTTTGGCTATTTATAATAACATTAATAAAAAAGGTCGTGAGAATTCCCCTTTTTTTGTAGAGAGGGAATTAAAACCTGCTTTCTCTTAACTTCTTTTGTTGAAAGCAAGGTTTAATATTTATGGTTTACGATAAATTGTTCACTCCTTTCACCTCTGAAGATGTTGATGAAGATCTTGATATTGATGAAGACGAAGAAGAACCAGGAACGCCAGAGAAAGAAGGTAAAGACTGGGAAAATATAGAATAAAGTTATAACTAAAAAAGCGTCCCACATCCAGCGGGACGCTTTTTGATTTGCTTTTTAAAAATAATTATTATTAGCAGGGAAAATTGTTTAATAAATACCAAGAAAACAAAAAAATGAAAATTATTACTGTTAAATAATCAAATTTGCTCATATTTTTAATTATCTTTTTTTAAATCTTCTGGTAAAGAATAAAGAGAGGGTTTCTTAACAATGATTTTATAGATATTTTCAATAAAGTCGCCTCCGGAGTAACCGACAATAAGAGATAGGGCCGGGAAAATAGAATCTACGCCCAAAAAAGTCATTCCTAATTCCTTTACGGAAACAGCGGTTAAAAGGCCAATAATACCAGAAAGAAACATCATCGCAAAAAAATAAGGCAAATGGAAACCAACATTTTTATAAGAATACTAGTGTTTAATAAAACCAACCAAACCTCTTATCAGTCCCCCTCCAAAGCCAGCAATGAGAATTAATGTATACATATTTATTTCAATTCAAAAGTTAAAGAAACGCTTACTTCAATTTCCTGGCTTCCTTTTTCAATCTCCGGAGAAGGCCCTCCTCCTAACTCTTCTTCTTTCATCTCAAGGGAATAAGCTCTGGGATAATCTTCGGGGGTAACAGCTTCGGAAAAAGAAACAATTTTCCCGAGTTTTAAGCCAGTAGCTTTAGCAATGCTTTGAGCCTTTTCTTTAGCTGACTCAATGGCTTTGTTTCTTGCTTCTTCTTTCAATTTTTCTGGGTCATCAATAACAAACTGAATATCCCCTACTTGATTTGCTCCTCTTGAAACTGTGCCATCAATTATGTCGCTGATTTTCTCCAAGTCCCTGATTTTTACTGCCAGAGTAGAAGTAAGTTGATAGCCTCTGAAGATTCTTTTTCCCTTTACCCAATCATAGCGCGGAGAAAGAGTAAAAGATTGGGTCTTTACGTCTTTTTCATCGATTCCTGATTCTTTAACAAACTTAATGACTTCATTAGTTATTTTTGCATTTTCATTCATTGTCTCTTTGGCAGTCATTTTCTCAGTGATAACTGAAAGAGTAATTGAGGCTATATCAGGAACTCCTATTGATTTTCCTTCGCCAGAAAAAGTAATTGTTTCTTTACTTTTTAATTTATCTTTGATTTCTAATCCCTCAGAAATAGTTAAAACCAAAAGAAAAATTGAGAGAAGTACTAATAAAACCCATTTTAACTCTTTTGGAATAATTTTTAGAGAAATATTTTCTTGCATATTATGAAATTTAAAAATTAAATTGAAAGTTAAACTTCTTCTCTTGGCTGCCCTTTCTTGCTAAAGAAGAAAATGTAAATTATCTCTAAGACAGCCATCGTATTAACCACGAGTATTACTACAAACCACCCTTTATGACTATTTCTGGCTGCTCGCCAAAGAGCCACACCTTTCCATGGTAAAACCCAAAGAACAGCCAATAAAATAATCCACTGATTTTGAGCTAAAAATTGTTCCATAGCTTTATTTATTTCTTATTATTTTATTATATGATAGCAAAATTTTGAGTCAAGGATTAGGAACCTCTTTTTTGTTCAAGTAATTTAACTCCTCTCTCACTAAAGCCGAAATGATGGGCAACTTCATGCCAAACAACATTTTTAACTAAATTTTTAATTTCTTCTGGTCTGGTTGCAAAATTTTCAATTGCCTCTTGAAAAATAGTAATTTTATCGGGTAAATTTCCGCCAAATCCCTTACCCCAAACTGTTTGAGGAATTCCTTGGTAGAGCCCTAACAAAAACCCGCCATGCTTTAGGCCGGTTTTCCTTAATTGTTCCTTAGATGGTCTCCTTTCAACACAAATTGCTATATTCTCCATTTTCTGGCGAATTTTTTTTGGCAGTATCAGCAAGGCCTCGTTAACTAATTTTTCAAATTCGTCCTCTTTCATTTTCTAATTCAAGACTATATATCTATACCTTAGCGAATCAAGGTTCTTGCCGAAGGCAAGGTCCTTATTTAAATAATTTTCTCTGTCTAAAACTTTTGGCTATCTCTTCAACGATTTTCTTTCCAGATTTAGTCAAAGAAAAAGTAGTTTTTGGACTACCCAAAATTAATCTTTTTCTTCTAAGGGATCTGAGTGGCCTATCTAACTTCCGAGAATCCGGCCATTGGAGATATTTTGGGAAACTAAATATCTTCGGAAATAAGGTAAAGCATTCTTTGACCAACCTTTCAAAAGTGCACTTTTCTTTGCTTTCAATTACAGAATAGATACTAAAAAGAATCAGGTTATTAATTGACCTATTTTTATACAATTCTTCATCAAAAGATTTTTTCATATTGGGCGTGTGCGGATTTGAACCACAGACCTCACGGATGTGAACCGTGCGCTCTAACCAACTGAGCTACACGCCCATTTTGGTGGGGCCATCCTGCTTTTTTTATATCATAGAAATAAAAAAAAGGAAACCCTGAAAATCTTCAGGGCTCTTTCTTTTTAAAGAACCTTTCGCTCAGCTCACTGTAATCGCTTCGCGATTAAATAGATTTTTAGCGAAGTAAAATCGCTAAAATATAAGGCAAAAATATCAAGATTCCTATTAAAGCTGCTCCAATAGAAGCTATCAGAACTACTCCGGCTGACATATCCTTAATTTTTTTCACTCTCTCATTCTTTTGAGGGCAAATAAAATCTAAAACTTTTTCAACTACTGAATTTAACAATTCCAAAGACAACACCAAAACTATCATAAATAATATAATTATTTTGTGAATAAGAGTTAGATTAAAACAAATCATTGCAACTATTACCAGAATCGCACTTATAACCATAATCCGGAACGGCTGTTTTTCCCGAACAATTGTTTTTATCCCCGAAAAAGCAAATTTAAAATTAGGAGCTAATTTTTTGAAATTAAATCCACTCATATTTATTAAATTTTACTATTATTAAATAAAAAAATAAAGGAGCGTAGAAAGTTTTAGCAAGACGCTCCTTAAGGAACTCTGGCATTAATGCCATGTTCCTTTAAATATTCTACTGTGGGTTGGTCATCATCGATAACCTCTTCAACTTTCATTTTCATCTGTTTTATAACCCTTTCTATAACCCTGAGTTTTCGCTTCTTGGCATCTTTCCCTAATCCAACACAGAAGAGATTACGGTCGGGTATTTTAAGAAATCTAAACCATATTTTCAACCATATTTTCATCCAGATCTTTAATTCCTCGGGTCTAGCTGAAATAATTATTACAATATCTCGCCTATCTAAATTCCTTAAAATCTTAATCATTTTCTTGTTGGGCATTACAAAGATAAGCCATAAAAAAAGCCACCAGGGTAATTTTATGTCAGGATTATATCTGCGACTCCGAGTTAACACTCCGTCAAAATCAAACACCCTTACTTTCACTTCCACTTCTTATCACCCCTTCAATTTCTTTTATTATTTTGAAAAGAACTTCAATACAACTCTAATTTAGAGTATACTAAGTATAGATAAAAAATCAAGTATTTTTTCTTTGGCAAAAAACTCTACAATATATAATATATTATATGCGAATTTTTGAGTTACATTTTAATCCTGAAGCGAAAGAAGATTTAATCTTCGATACTTTTTGCTATGAACCAGAAAATATTTATGAAAGAAGATTAGGAAGTCTGTATATAGTAGGAGAGCTTCGCAATACCCTGCCCCAAAATTCCCGGCTTTTGGATAATATAGCTCAAGTCATAAAAGGAAAATACTATACCTTTCCTCTCCAAACACCAGAACAATCTTTTAAAGAAAGCCTGAAACAAGTAAATGAATTTTTAGCTGGTGAAGTTTCAAAGGAAAATGTTGGCTGGTTGGGAAATTTAAATTTTGCCGTCTTGTCTCTCAAAAATTTTGATTTAAATTTTACTAAAGTTGGGGGCCTTAAAATTTTACTGCTAAGAGCTGGCCAGATAATAGATATTGGGAAAAATCTCGACCTTCAAGATATCGAACCTTACCCTTTAAAAATATTTATTAATATTGCCTCTGGGAAATTGGATGTCAATGATAAAATTTTGGTATTAACCAAAGAGGTTTTTACTGTTTTCGCCGAAGCTCTCGCTGAAGGCGGGAAAACTCCTCAAAAAGCAAACAGAGTTAAAGAACTTTTCTCATCAGAAAGTTTATTAACTAAATTCGTTAAAGAGCCCTCTTTTGATGAGAAAAAACTAAGAGAGATTTTAAAAACCAAAGAAAAAGAACTTTCAGAAATCTCAGGGGTTTGTCTTTTTATCGACCTATCAGAGGTTTTAACAAAAGGCCCCGAAGAGAAACCAAAAGTTGTTACTTTTCGAAAAGAAGTAGAAAAATTCTCAATAAGAGAAGCCCTTTCTCCGCTAATCAGATTATTGCTAAAGTTTGGTTTAATTTTAAAGAAAGTTTTAGCTACCATCACTTCTTTAATCGCAAAGCGATTAAAGATAAAAAGAATCAAAATTCCTCATCTCCGATTTCCAGCTATTTTTAGGCGCAGGCCAAAAATTAAAATTACTGAAAATTTAAAGAAAGGCCTAATTTCAGTTCTAGTTTTAGCTCTTGTTCTCTTGACAGGATTTTTTATATTTCAAAGAGAAGAAAAACAGCAATTAAAAAAGCAAACAGCTGTCTTAAATGAAGTTCAAGAGAAAATAAATCAAGCAGAAAAATTTTTGATTTTTAAAGAAGGAGAAAAAGCTAATATTTTATTTAAAGAAAGCTGGCAGGAAATTTTACCTCTAACCACAAAAGAAGGACCATTGAAAAAGGAGGCAACTTCTTTGAAAGAATCTATTGAAGAACATCTTGAAAATCTAAACAAATTAGAAAAAATTACTGACCCTAAACTTATTTTTGAATTTAATCCAGAAGACTTTATTCCCCAAAAAATGGTTATTTCTCAGCAAGACCTTTATTTTTTTAGTCCTTACTCTCAGAATCTATATAAAATAAAGGAGAAAAAAGAAAGCAGTCTTATTCAAACTAATCAAAAATTCAATTTAGCCGCCTCCCTTGATAACACTATCTTATTTTTTTCAAAACCAGATAAAATAACCACCTTTAAAAATGGTCAATTTGGTGAATCTCTTTCTTTAAAACAATATCCTGAAGGCGAATTTGATTTTAATGATTTTTCTTCTTTTAGGAAAAATCTTTATTTTTTAGATTCAGAAAAGGGCGAAATTGTTAAATATACTGCCCTTTTAGAAGAAGGTAAAGATTCTCCTCAGCTTTGGTTAAGTTCTGGAACTAAAAAAGCTACAGATAGCAAATCTATAGCTGTAGATGGCTCAATTTGGATTTTGAAAGAAAATAACACGATTTCGCGATATTATGGCGGCCAACATCAAAAGGAGTTTGTCTTAGACTTTTTTCCTTATCCAAAAAAACTTTATAAAATTATTGCCTTACCAAATCTTCCTTATCTTTATATTTTAGAACCAATTCAAAACCGAATAATTATTTTAGACAAAACTGGCAAAATTATCAACCAATTCCAAAGCGAAAAATTTGACAATCTAAAAGATTTTGCAGTCTCTGATACTGGAAAGATAATCTATCTTTTGAGTGGTTTAAAGGTATACCAAGTTGAATTTTGAATTATTGTTATTTAAGGTTAAATTAACCCAAAAGCCCGGGGTGAGCCGGGCCTTTTGTTTTTAAAAATAAGGAAATTAAACTTCTTCTTTTTTCTTTTTCAGTAAGAGGAATAAAATGATTAATATCGCTGTCACAAGAAGTAAAAGCCAGCAGTTCGAACAGCAGAAAATACAGTATAAAATAATTAATATCAGGATAAGAAGAGGTAAAATCCACTGCCTCTTTTTTTCTCTTTTTTCCTTTATCGACAATAGGAACAAAACAGTAAGGATAATTATAAGAAGGAAGAAAAGCCAGCAGAAATTTCCCGCGTTTAAAAATTTGCCAATGGCTGCTAAAAACTTTTCTAAACCTTCTGGCCCTTCTTCGGCTTCTTCTCCAGCTATTAACCCTTCACCTTCTCCAGAAGGCGGTATTGCTTGGCCACCGGGTGATGTAGGAGGAAATTCTCCCGAAGGAGTTCCTGCTCCCGAAGGAGTTTCTCCTTCAGTCGCACCAGCTACCCCTTTGGTGGTAAAAGAACGCTCTTCACTAAGGGCAAATGAACCGTGAGAAACACAACGATAATAATAAGTCGTTCCTGAAATTAAACCAGTGATAGTAATTGAATGAGATGCTACTTTGGGTGTTGTGTCATATTCGGGCGTGGTATGAGCATAACCGTATTTTGGCGGAGTGCCTATATTATCACTTAAATCTAAATTATGAGCTTCGGCTACGGTTGCATAAAGTACCTGAGTAGTAGAGAAATAGTTGGTTTGCCAAGTAATAGTTACAGTGGT
This sequence comes from uncultured Candidatus Saccharibacteria bacterium, assembly GCA_964551595.1. Lineage (GTDB taxonomy): Bacteria > Patescibacteriota > Minisyncoccia > Minisyncoccales > CAZKCU01 > CAZKCU01. Next base: position 2,971 of record CAZKCU010000003.1, on the reverse strand, counting down.
TGTCGTGATTGATATTTCCGCTTCGTTAAAAATCATCAAGCCAGGGGGCAAGCCGCCGCCGCCACCGCCTTCTGTCCCCTGAAAGCCGACTAAGAGGTCAAAGCCCAAGCTTTTTCCTTGATAAGGGTCGCCAGCTCCTGAATTAAATGTTACTGAAAAGTCATACTGCGTTTGTCCGCCGCTCCCCGCCACATCAGAAAGATATTTTTCACCAGCAGCAAATAAACTTGCCAGAGTATCGTTATAGAGAGTTGTCGCCCCCTCTTTGATGGTTATATTCATTTGCGGGGCGAGATTGTCCGGGTCGCTCTCGTTTATCGTTTCAGCCGCGATTTTTTGCACTTCCCCACTATTATTCGTTATTCTTATTAAACGCGAGATGTTATTTCCCGGCAAGAAATTTGTTTCGCTGAATATAGGTCCCGAAAGGGGCAGCCAGTTGCTACCTCCGTCAGACGAATACTCAATGACTAAGGAGTCAATGGTAGCATTGGCAGAAGAAACAGACAAAACTCCCGCACCAATTAGTACGATTGAAATTATTAAAATTGTTTTTAGTAATCTGGTCATCATATTTTTATTTTATGCTATTGCGCTGTTAATTTCTCCTGTTACTGGAGAGCTAACTCCACTGCTCTCACCAGAACTATTACTGGAACCGCTATCTGGATTAATACTACTTCCGTTATCTGCATTAATATTATCACTATTGCTTTCAGAATAATTATTATCAGCAGGAATTATTGTATCTTGTGGTTCAGTGGCCGGCTGTTGTTCAATCACTGGATTCTCTTCAGGATTTGTGGTTTCTTTAATAACTGTAGTTTCATCGATAACTATATTTTCTTCATTTTCATTAGTAGATCCATTATCGCTGATTGTTTCTTCTGGCATTATTTCATCTACTATCTCATCAATTACCTCATCAATTATTTCATTTATTTCCTCAATTATTCCTCCTTCTTCTTGATTTTCTTCAGTTGTCACTTCTTCCTCAACTGGCTCTTCTTCGATAACTGGCTCTCCTTCGTTAACCGGTTCTTCCTCGGCAACTGGAGTTTCTTCAACGGGTAGTTCTTCTGCAATAGGTTCTTCAACAATTGGTTCCTCTTCAATAGCCTCTTCTTGATTTATAATCTCTGGTTCTAAAATATTTGGCCCACCAGGTGTAGGAATAGGATCCACCCAATTATCAGCACCATCAGGAATCCGGGCAAATGATTTATCCAATGACACAGCCCCCAAAGAGCCAATATCATTATAATGTTCTAAAACCTCTGAAGCATTTAAGGCTCGATTATAAATTTTAACTTCGTCAATGAGTCCTTTAAAGTATTGAGACCCGCCAGACCATGATATTCTTCCAATTTCAATGGGTTCATCATTATTTACATCACCCGCCAAGGTTCCCTCTTTCTCAAAACTTCCATCAGTATAGATTTTTATTTTATCTCCTATTCTTACCATTATAAGATGGTGCCAATCATTATTAGCAACATCAACAGTTCCCTCTACTTCTGTTTTATTTATTCCGCTCTCTAATGTTCTAATGTAACCTAATGTATGGCTATTTTGCGTTCCTAATCCCCATCCAGGACCATAATTTTCATATCTTGTTCCTACCCATTGTCTTGAACTAGAATCTGTCTTAGTCCAGAATTCCACACTAAATTCTCCCGAACCAAAATCAAAGTCATCACTATTTGTAATAATCGCATAATCATCTACTCCGTCAAAACTTAATCCCTGATTAATTTTTCCAGTTGCGAATACTGCTCCATTATTTATTCCATTATTGCCATTTCCGCTCTGGTCAAGTAAATCATTATCAAGAGGCAGATAGAGCGCCATATTATTTGTTGAACCCGGAGTATTGTTAACATTGTGGTCAGGGTTTCCATAAGTATAAGAATCAACCAAAACATTGTTTCTGTTATAAAGGGCAATAGTACCGGAACTGTCCCCAATCTTGTCTCCACCCACAGTTACCACAAGCCAACCATTTGCTGGTATTATTGTAGAACCGCCCGAATAAGTACTGGTAGTGGTAGTATTTATAGGAATAGTGTTGCCGTTTGCCTTTATGTAAAACCCATTCAAGTCAATTGAAGAAGCGGTCTTATTATAAAGCTCAATAAATTCTGGATAGTTTCCGGTGTTTGGCAAAAATTCATTCAGAACAACCGGAGGATTCCAATAGCCAATTTTAATAGTATTTTCAATTTCCTCAACATCAGTAAATCCGCCATCTTCGTAATTATATATGTTATCTTGCCATCCTTCAAACACAAATTTAAATTCACAAACTTCGCCTTGAAAAGAATCGGCAATATCGTTTGGCACAACAATACTGTAATAAAACCATTGTTCTGTGCCATCGCTTGGATCGGTGTCAAACTGGTCATCAGGGTGAGGGATGATAAAATCAGTATTAGTATATTTATCAAGAGCAGACAATTTTCCATTATAGGTTAGCCGCATATCCCTGCAGTCTTCGTAGTTTCCTTGGCATTGATAATGATCATACCAAATCTTCAAATCCAGTTGATTGCATAAATCCTCGTTGCCGTCTGCAAGCTCATGGCTTACTCTATGTTGTAAGGGTAAACTATCAGCTGTTTTTCCAACATAGATATCTCTATTGACTTGATCTCCCGCCATCATATTTTCCGCATTAGGGGTAAAATTGTTCTGTCCGGAACGAACAGTCATATCTAAAACTCCTGTTTGGAAACTATTACTTGCGGAATCCTCGGTATCAGAAAAATAAGCAAAGGTTTTGCCAACAGCCGAAAGCCCGGTCCAGTTAAGACCTATAATTAGCAATATGGATAAAATTTTTATAAATGATTTATGCATTATCTTCTAATTTTGCTTTTTTACTCTCCTTCCTTTTTTTAATTTCTCCAAAAATCTTTTTTATTTCATCTATAATAATCAGAGCTGCCGGCACAATAATAATTAAAGCAAA
>CAZKCU010000002.1:84103-91484 GCA_964551595.1 uncultured Candidatus Saccharibacteria bacterium | reverse complement strand
TTTTTATTTCATCTATAATAATCAGAGCTGCCGGCACAATAATAATTAAAGCAAATCCTATTGGCTTTTTAGCAAAATCTACAGCATAACCAAGATAAGGAACTGAAATTAAAACCTTACCAATAACCTCCCTTTTGGGAATTTCTCTTTGGTCCGGGGCATTATTAGCATCACCTTTAGTGATGTAAACTGGTTCTCCACCAACCACTTTCATTTCGGAAATTCTATGTGTTGTTGGCTCTTTGGTTCTTGTGTAGGGGCCGAAAGTAATGACATCGCCAATTTTATAATCATCTGCCGGCTTTACCACCACAATAGAGCCCATCTTGATTGCCGGCGTCATTGACCCTGACTGAACAATCATCAATTTATAATTTCCGGTAATCGGAAAAACCGAAACAATCAGTAAAAGAGCGGTTGCTGCAACACCAACAATAAAAATATAATAAATTATTTTCAATGATTTCATTTACCTATCATCTATTCTCCGCAAATAAAATCTGGATTGCTGATATATTGTTCTGCGTAAAAGGTAATATCTGTGCTTAAACTGTCGCTTTGGCAATCATTTCCCATTCCGGCAGCATTACAAGTAATATCTCCTGTGTTTTCATTAACGTTTATTGTTCCAGCACACCAAGCTATCCCTACATACTTAGTTTCGCAAGCAGGGAGCAGATCTTCAGTGCCAGAATCATAAACTGACAAGTTGTTTAATTCACTAAACGATCCTCTGTCAATTTCTGTTTCGGTTCCTGGTTGATAAACCCCATCGCCATTATTATCTCTCCAAACAAATAATGTAATGTTTTCTGACAATTCTCCTTCTCCTGGACCATCAGAAGTATCTCCAGCTTCTATTTCAGGTTCAATTAAACCATTTCCGTTATCTACTTTGTTGTCTATGACTAAACACATCCAAGCATCATTTTCGTAGACATGTACACTAATTACATTTGTTCCTTCATGCCCGGGTTTTATGTCATCAAAGTCGAAAAACTTTTCATCCCCAACAAGATCTTTTTCACCCCAAAGCGTGCAATTGTTCTTAAAGTAATTGTCTTCACATTGACCATCAATGACTAATTTGTAGAGTAACCCGCCCGGATTGGCCCAAGTTTGACCTTGGGGCCTTGCCCAGTTTTTGACTTTGAATTCAATAGTATTTTGGCCCTGTTGAACATTAGCCAAAACCGCTCCATCGGTGTATTGGTCTTGCCCGGCAGCAGTGTAATTTTGTTCAGTATTATCACCAGCAACCTGAACGCTGTTTAACCAAACCTCATAACTGTTGTCACCACCAACATCTAAGACTAAAGTTACTCCTGTAATCGGACCCCACCAATCAAATTTTTTCTGAAAAGTATAAATTACATCAATACTTTCCTCTGCTGGAATGGTTGGGTCAGTTGCCCAAATCCAATTCGCTCCTGGGACAGAAGCGGTCCACGATGGATGAATCCAGGTTACCAATTCGGCATCATGAGGCATCAAAACAGGATCCAAGCCGCCTTGCGTTGCTACTACTTGGTCTTGGGTGTTGCTCTCAATTTCAACGCTGCAAGTTTTACAATCCATCTCATTGTAAGTTTGCTTAACGTGGTCAACCTTCAAGTCAATTGTTCCGGCAACGAAAATATTACCGGTTGAGGTCTCGGTGTCGCTAAAATAAGCAACAGTCCCGCCAATGGCAATAGCTGCAGCTACTCCGATTATGCTTAAACTAATTATTATTTTTTTGTTCATATTAATTAAATTAAATAATTAATTCTTTTTCTCGGCCTTTCTCCTCCTATTATTTTTCTTAAAACCTTTAAAAGTTGCCCCAAAACAGCCACAAGGAAGCATTGAGGCAACCTAAAAGATTTCAAGATTATGGTCTGCCGTGTTCGAATAATACGTTAGCGGGTGGCTCTGGTAACGGAGTTGTCTGTTGAGCCATAAAGTCCACATCAAAAGTTACCATGTCACTTTGTCCCCAGTTATCAACAGTGCTGTCAAGGTGATAGCTTTGTTTTACTGTCATAGATTCCTGTGGCTCAAGTACTCCAAGATAAATCCACTTAGATTCCACTCCTCCGCTTCCTTGAGTACCACTAAGATAAAATCCTTCTGATTCCTCAATTTCTAAGTCTAAGATACTTGCATCAAGTCTTGGTTCCCAAACACCACCATTATCTGGTCCTATCCCTATCCAAACTTGCTGACCGTTGTAATTTGCATATCCGTGCCATTTGAATGTGTCATCAAGCGCAGTTTTCTTTATGCTTACAGTCAATACATTACCACTTGCAGTTGTTTTAACCCATTTATAACCTGCAGTTGAGCCATCATAGCCAACATATTCCCCTAATTTAACTTCTGCTCCACCATCTGGTGCATAGTACCAACCGTCATGCGACCCATCATCAAAAGTGGTTATAACATATCCATTGGGATAATTTATTGCCACACTCATTTTAGGTGTATGCGTAGGACTTGCTGCATATGTATAAGTCCATTTTAACCAACCATTACCTGTGTCTTCAACAGTCACATCCAGGTCAGAAGATGATTCATTATTATAAGCGCCACTTCCGCTATATGAATATCCGTCTAGCTTGTATACCAACATATCATAGTGTATCCAGTTGCTAAGCTTCCAGTTTGCTGAACCAGAGTGCGCATCGTAATATTCTTGTTCAGGTTCTACTATAAGATTCTCATCATTTACTACATTATCAATATGCTTCCATATTTCTGCCAGGTTAGTACCATCATTAGTAACTACAGCAGTTGTCCATCCTACCTGGGATGGTTTGAGGTCTAAATCACCGCTTACTGTTTTTACAACCTGTCCGTCACTTGGGTCTAAGCTGATATCAATGGTTCCTGCAGTAAAGGTGTTACCAACACTGGTTTCAGTGTCGCTAAAGTAAGCAATGGTTCCGCCAATAGCAATTGCAGCAACAGCACCAATTACACTCAAACTAATTAATATTTTTTTGTTCATAATTCTTTTGTTAATTAGTTAATTATTTTCTTTCGGCCTTTACCTGGTCTCCACAAAAAATTCCATCGGGAGCTCAGCTCCCCATTAAGGGAGCTCTCGCTCCCTCTTTTTTAGAGGAAGCTCAACTCCCCACTGGAACCCTCCGTATTATTTTATTGTGGAGTCCAAACCTCGCTTTTTTAGAAAATAAAAAGGCGAAGTTTATACTCCGCTAAAAAAACAAAAGCTTCTCCTCCAGAAGTTTGTTATTAAATTTTCGCTAAAAACTTTTTGTGGCATAAATTACAAATTTCGCTTTGATATAGATGTTATTATAATACTTAATACCAAAAGAAAAGTCAAGTTTAAGTTCTCCACAAGTTCTTCACAACCAACAAAAAACCACCGCTCCAAATGTTCTTATCAAATTGATTTAGGATTAGAGATTTCTTCATTATTCGATTGATTACCCTCCTCTAATCTTTTACGGTGGCTATTTTCCACTATGCTTTACTTTACCACATCAAGACCCTTTGTCAAGCTTTAAAGGTCCCACTTATATATCCTATCTATCATACTCTCTTTCCTTGCCCTATCCTGTCCTACCTACTTCACTCTTGACATTTTTTGCTGGTTTTGTTATTATTTAAAATTATATTGAAGGATAGAAATTTTTTGAAAGAAAGGAGTGTACTTTGAAAAAATTCATAAAGGTTCTAGAATGGGTAGGCACGTTCATACTGGCGATAGTGGTCTTGCTGATAGGTTTTATGCTCATTGGTCCAATGTTCGGTTGGGATACCCATCCGGTTCTTTCGGGCTCAATGGAGCCGGCTTTGGAGGTAGGAGAATTGATAGTAACCAAGCCAGTGAAATTGGAAGAGGTTAAAATGGGAGATATTATTATCTTTCAGACCGACGAGCAAACGATAAGCCACCGAGTAGTAAATATTATTGAAATTGATGAAAGGCCCTGGTTTCAGACTAAAGGAGATGCCAATGAAGAGCCGGATTCAAATCTGGTTTCTTCCGAGGGAAAAGAAGTAAGGAAAGTAGTTTTTCATATTCTTTATCTTGGGTTTGCAGCTCAATTTATGAAAAACAAATGGGTCTTTCTGGCTCTTATCGGTATCCCGGCCTTGATTCTGATTGGAATGTTCGGTCGCGACTTGTGGAAAGGGATTTTAGAGAAGAAAGAAAAGCGAAAGGTAAAAACCGCCAATTCTAAATAAGGTGGTTAAGATAAAAAGGGACAGTCTTATGATTGTCCCTTATCTTTTTATTTTAAAGTTATTAATAAAAAAGAATTCTGTCTAGGCCCTTGACAAGGATTCTTGGGTCTGTTAAACTTCTTTATATTGAAGATTGGAGGGCTTGTTGCTGAAGCTTTAGCTAAGGCATCAAGAAAACAAACTTCCAATTTTTTAGTACTTTGTTGTCTTAAAAAGGAAAAAGAGAGGAAAAGAGACTGAGAGTAAAGGAGAGTAAAGAAAAGAATGACAGTAAGGAAAGACTTACGTAAAAAGAATGACAAAAAGAAAAACAGAAGGAGAAAGAAATGAAAAAGATATTACTATCTCTGTTAGGCATAATAGTAGTAATCGGATTAGTTGGATTAGGCGCTTTTGCCTGGTTCTCAGATGTTGAGACAAGTAATGGCAATATTTTCACCGCTGGCACCCTGGACTTAAATATCGACGGTGGCAACACCAATGTGGTAAAATTCACTGTCGCCAACATGAGACCGGGAAATCAGCCGAAAGGATCTTACAACTTAAAAAATGTAGGAACAATTAACGGTTTTCTGGACCTGGAAAATATCGTTGTTACCAGCGCCGAGAACGGTCGTTTGGATCCGGAGATTGCAGCCGGAGACACTACTGATGGTGTGGGCGAACTCCAGAATGTATTAGGAGTGTATCTCTTTGTTGATTATGGTAAAGATGGCTGGTTCTCTGTTGGAGATAAAGTTATATATAACGGATTAGCAAAAGATATGCCTTCTAATTTCGAATTGAACGAACCTTTGGCTGCTGGCGCAGATATCAACATTCAAGGAATTATCAATTGGTGGTCAACACCTAATGATAACCAGGCACAAAGCGATTCGATGACTATCGGCATAACTTTTGAACTAGCACAGACCGCAGCGCAATAATCACTATCTGAAACCGGCAGTATAAAGTCCAAACTAAAACTCTCAGTTTTCTTTCCTTGTCCTCTTAAACTTCACAAGAGCGAAAGAGGACAAAAGCCTATAGTGATGATTTTTCATCAATAGGCTAGCCCAAGTTTAAAAAAACTTGGGCTCATTTATTGTTTTAATAGGATACCCCCACCTATTTTATACTGACTTCAGTAAAATTCGATACTAGATGCTAAAGATAGCGAGTACCAAGTAGATATGGCTTGACAAGAGTTCTTTGGTCTGTTAAACTTCTCTATATCATTGGAGGGTTTGTCTGCCGAAGCTTTGGCTAAGGCGGGAAAAAACTTCCGATTTTTTAGTACTTTTCATCTTAAAAAGGAAAAGAGACTGAGAGTAAAGGAGAGTAAAGAAAAGAATGACAGTAAGGAAAGACTTACGTAAAAAGAATGACAAAAAGAAAAACAGAAGGAGAAAGAAATGAAAAAGATATTACTATCTCTGTTAGGCATAATAGTAGTAATCGGATTAGTTGGATTAGGCGCTTTTGCCTGGTTCTCAGATGTTGAGACGAGTTCCGGGAATACCTTCACCGCCGGAACGCTGGACCTAAAAGTTGACGGCAATGATGACCCTAATGTGGCCTATGTAACAATTGGCCCCATCAAACCCGGTTGGAGTGGCAGGTACTCCTGGATTCTCAAGAACGTCGGAACCATAAATGGTCAGCCCAGTCTCGAATTTAGCGCCATCACCAATAATGAAAACGGCGTCATTGAACCTGAAGTTGGTGCTGCTGGAGAGAATGGTGGAGAACCCGGAGAACTTGGTGGAATTCTGCGAATGAATATCTACTGGCGCCAAGGTGGTGGAAGTTGGAATTATATCAGTAGTAGCACTAATTGGGGCGACCCCATTCTTAATAGTGTAGGAGGGAAAACTGTCGGATTAGGCTTAATACCTGGTGGTGGTCGTCCAGATATTAAACTTCCGGTACTAGGTCTAAACGACGAGGTAGAAGTCGAGCTTCGCCCCTTCTGGCATAATCCTGCTGGCTCAATCCACAACCAAACCCAATCAGACAGCGTGGTGTTCGACATCACCTTCCATCTAGATCAATCTTAGTAAAACTCTTGTTCCTAAACTAAAACTCTCAAGTTTCTTTCCTTGTCCTCCGAAGCTCCATAGGAGCGAAAGAGGGCAAAAGGTCCTAATGAAGGTTTTCTTCAATTGGGGCATAAGCCCGAGTTTTCTTGAACTCGGGCTTATATATTATTTTAATAGGATACCCCCACCTATTTTATACTGACTTCAGTAAAATTCGATACTAGATGCTAAAGATAGCGAGTACCAAGTAGATATGGCTTGACAAGAGTTCTTTGGTCTGTTAAACTCCTCTATATTGGAGATTGGAGGGCTTGTTGCCGAAGCTTTAGCTAAGGCGGCGAGAAAATAAATTTCCAATTTTTTAGTAACTTGTAAAATAGAAAGGAGTATAGGGAAATGAAAAAGATAGCTTGGATGGGATTACTCTTTGTAATGACCATTGGCCTGATTTTTACTTTAATGGGTCAGTCAGGCTCCTATTCCGATTTTAAAGATGTTGAGAAAAGCCAGGGGAATGTTTTTCAGGCTGGAACTTGGGAGGATCCCAAAGTAATTGCTTTCAGTTTCCAGGGATTAACCCCAGCCGTTATTGGAGTAGTCAACGAAGGTGCTCATACTGTTGCCTTAACTGTTCCATTCGGAACTAATGTTACTGATCTTGTGCCAACGATTGTTATTACCGGAGCGTCAGTCAATCCATTAAGTGGGGTAGCTAATAACTTCACAACCCCGCAAACTTATACTGTCACTTCTGTAATTGCTACAACTCAAGATTATATCGTTACCGTTACTATTGCTGCTCCAAGCACTGTCGCCACTGTTACTTCCGGAACTTATACAGTAAGCGCAGGCGGAACAGCTACTGAAACTATTACCGATGTCCCATTTGAAACAGCCAAGGCTACTTTCTTAGCAGCTCTAACCAAAGGTGAGACTCATCAAACATGGGTTGATACAGGCATAGCCGATACGGTAGTAACCGACAATACATTAGTAGTCACTGCTCAAGATGGAACAACGGTAGTCACTTACACGGTGACTGTAAATGCGGCTCCAGTAGTATTGAACAGTATAGCAATTACAACTCCAGCAACTAAGTTGATTTATACCGTGGGAGATTCATTAGACCTTACTGGTTTGGTGGTTACTGGAACTTA
>CAZKCU010000002.1:0-84003 GCA_964551595.1 uncultured Candidatus Saccharibacteria bacterium | reverse complement strand
AGGTCTTAACCATCACAGTTGATGGAAAGACAACAACCTATACAGTTGATGTAGTTGCTGTCCCAGTTACATTACAAAGCATAGCAATTACAACTCCAGCAACTAAGTTGGTTTATACCGTGGGAGATTCATTAGACCTTACTGGTTTGGTGGTTACTGGAACTTACAGCGATAGCTCTACTAAAGTTGAAACCATTACAGGAGCTAATGTAACAGGTTTTGATAGCTCAGCTCCCGTAGTTGATCAGGTCTTAACCATCACAGTTGATGGAAAGACAACAACCTATACAGTTGATGTAGTAAACTAGAGGGGTTAGAATAGCCAGCCAGAGGAAAAATAAAAAAAGAGGCTGCTCCTTAACTCAAATAAAAATCCCTTGACGATATTTTTCGTCAAGGGATTCTTTATTTTAGATTAATTTAATTTTACTATATGTCTAGGTTCAGACACATATGATACACCTTAGGTTTCGCGGGCAGAACTCGAACCTCTAAACTTTTACTTCCAATCAAACTTGAGATAGTTAGCAAACCATTGTACATGGCCTTCTCTGCCCCGGTTATTATAATTTCTTCACGACAAACTCGGCGAATTCCGCTAAACGACACGCGTATCCCCATTCATTGTCATACCCTCGCAAAATACTCGCTAACAAATGATTATTTCTACTTTATTGTTAAAGAATTAAAAGCCCATGCCTAAAATTATTTAGCGTGGACTGGCATCCATTCACGATTATTAACTCTTCTTTGCTCTTTTTTTCGCTGCTCTAAAATCTCCCGACACTTGGGATATAATTCTTTCCACGGAATCTTAAATCTGAAATTTATTTTCTTTGTCATATCTCTACTTCCATTTCGCATACCCAAGAACCCTTGTCAAATCCTTAATGTCCTACCTATATCCTACTTGTGTCCTACCCCCTTAGGCCTGGAAGATTCTCAAAAGCTCTTTGCTATTTTTTATGCTATAATTCTTTTTAGATCTTCAAAGCAAAAAAAATAAAAAGCCAGCAAGCAGTACGAAATAAAAAAACCGGCAAGAAAAGAGTTTCTTAACCGGTTTTTTTAATTATTGCCTGCGATAAGTAAGGAATTTTCTTCTTTTTTACTATAGCTTCTAAGGTCTCGCCTAAAAAAGGATAATCAAGCCTATCATCAATCCAATCATCGGCACCTCCTTCAAAGAGCTTTCCCCTTTTTTCTTCAGAAAGTCGAGGAGTGTTAACAATAATATTAGTCTTGGGAAGATGTTTCCTAAGTTTTTTGACAAAACCACAAAGTTCTTTAAGCTCTTCGGAAGTATACAAGGAAGCGGTAATAAAAACTAAAGTAGGATTTTTTGGTTTAATTTCTCCTCTAATCCGAGAAATTTTCAATCTACTTAAAAGAATCACCTCAAGATTATTATTTTGCTCTAACCACTTCTTAAGTGTAGACCTTAAGCCAACTCTATCTTTATCAGAAGCAATTATTACTCTGATTTTTTCCATTTCTTCTCCTCCAATATTCTATTGATAAAATACAAAAAGTTGGAAGTTTATCCTTGCCTTTATGAAGCTGATTTTTTATTGAGTCCAACTAAGTTCAATTTTAGCAAAACAAAAATTCCTGTCAATTCTTAATATCCTCTTTCCCCTCTGTTTACTTTAACTCTACTTTTGCTCCGGCTGCTTCAAATTTCTTCTTTAATTCTTCAGCTTCTTCTTTTTTGACATTTTCTTTCACTACCTGAGGACCGGTAGCTACTGCATCTACCAAATCTTTGGCTTCTTTTAGTCCTTTCTGGGTAATATCCCTGACTGCTTTAATTACCTCAATCTTTTTTTCACCAACCTCTTTCAGTTCAATATTAAAAACACTCTTTTCTTCGACTCCTCCTCCTACTGGAACTCCTTCAGCTGAAGCTCCCGGAGTTGCAACTACCGGAGCTTGAGCTGAAACTCCAAATTTCTTCTCTAAAATCTTCACCAATTCTGCCAAGTCTAGAACAGACATTTTTTCAATTTCCTCAACCAGTTCTTTAAACTTCTTTGGAACCTTTACCGGTTTTTCTTCCTTTTGTTCTTTTTTCTCTTCTTTTTTTTCTGAAGCTTCAGTTAAAGAAGGTTTTTCCTTTTCTTTCTCTTCAGCTTTTGGCTCTTCTTCTTTTTTCTCTTCTTTAACTTTCTCTTTCTTCTCTTCTTTAGGCTCCCCCTTGGCTTCTTCTTCCTGTGTTTTCTTTGGCTCTTCTTTGGGAGGATTTGTAGTGGGAGCAGTAGACTCTTTCTTTTCTACCTTCTGTTCTTCTTCTGTTTTTTCTTCTTTTTGTTCTTCAGTCATATTTTTATTAGTAATTAGAAGTTTTACATTTTAGCTTTAGCTAAAATGTAGATTAGACCTTTAATGTTTCCTTGTAAAACATTGATAAAATTTGAAATCGGAGCTGAGACGCTCGAAACCAATCGTGCCAAAAGTTCTTCTTTCGTTGGCAATTGTGCAAGTTCAATAATCCTTTCTGGCTCAACAAATTTATTCTCAGAAAACCCGCCCAAAATCTTTAAATTCTTATTCTCCTGAGAAAACTGATAAGCTATTTTGGCTAAAGGTATCTCATTTTGAAATCCGAAAATCACGGCAATCTCTCCTTTTAATTTTTCTATATCAATTTTTAGCTTCTTTTCCTTAAAAACCAAAGCTAATAAGGTCTTTTTAGTTACTTTTAATTCGCTATTTACCTTCTTCAATCTTTTTCTTAGGTCAAAAAGGTCTTTTACCTTTAAACCCGAGAAATCAACAAAAATAATTGCTTTTTGCTTAGCGATTTTTTCTTTTAAATCTTCAAGGATTTTTTGTTTTTGAGTTTTAGTTAAGGCCATTTCTTTAATTAAAAATCTGCGTTTTACCGCAGACAGATTACATAGGTTGAACCTATGTATTTCATCCTCGGCAGGACTTACATAAATCGCCTGCTGTCTGCGGATATTTAAGTATATGTTAAAGAGGTTGGTAATTTTTACCGCGAAGGAAAATTATGCAGAAACCAATCTTATGGCGAATCACCAACCTCTTTGCCAGAGTCAGGCTCTAGCCTTATCCATCAACCACAGTATTCCTTCTCGACTGGTTTCTGTATCTATATTATATGATGCAAAAAAGTTTGTCAAGGAAATTTATTTTCCTAATACTATTGATTTACGAAATCAATAGATAGATAGTAAGAAAATACTCACTTTAATATGTCAATAATTGCCTCGGCGAATCTTTTGGCAGCAGCTGGGCCATTTCCAGTAATAATTTTCCCATCTACTACTACCTGTGTATCTTGATAAATTGCTCCGTAATTTTTCAAAATCCTAATGGGTTCTCTATCCATTGGGCCCGACCAGACCGTTGCCTTTTTCCCTTCCAAGGCCCTGGATTTAGCTAAAATAACCGGGCTAATACAAATTGCAGCTACTAATTTATTTTGGGATAGAGTTTGCTTTGCCACTCTGTAAGAATCTTCATTATCAAGGTATTTTAGACATCCTGAGCCTCCAATAAAAACTACGGCATCAAAATCAGCTATATTGATTTCGGAAGTCAATAAATCAACTTCTACTTCTCCCCCATCAGCTCCAATAGCTGTACCTTCTTGAGTGCTAACAGTTTTTATTTCAACTCCAGCTTTTTCTAAAATGTCCTTTGGTACAAAATATTCCTCGTCCCGGAAATCCCGAAAAGCAATTATCATTGCTATTTTTTTGTTTTTCAAATTATTCATATTATTCGCAGGTTATTTAAGATATTTTGCCTTGGCGATATTGTGTTCCTCTAAGGTCTTACTGAAAATCGTCTCTCCTTCAGGAATAGAAAGATAATACCAGTAATCGTTATCTTCAGGATTTACTGCAGCTCTTATACTTTCAACTCCCGGATTGCAAATCGGGCCCAAAGGCAACCCCAAATACTTATAAGTGTTGTAGGAAGAATCAATTTTAGTTTCCTCGATTGAAACTTTTATGGTTTTTTTCCCGGTGATGTAATTTATAGTTGCATCAACCTGTAAGGGAATATTATTTTTAAATCTCTTCCATAAAATTCCCGAAACTAATCTTTTGTCTTCTTTTGTTTTGACTTCTTTTTCAATTAAAGAAGCCATAATTACTATTTCCCGGACCGTTTTCCTCTGTTTTTCAATTTCTTCTCGTAAATCTTGTGTCAGTTTTTTCTCAAAATTATCTCGCATTTTTTTAACTACTTCTTCGCCTGTTACTTTCGGCGGAAATTGATAGGTATCGGGAAACAAAAATCCTTCCAGATCCCTGCCAGGCAACTTTAGTCCAAGTAGCTTTTCAATTTGTTTTACCGTAAATCCTTCAGGTATTGTCACTTTTATTTTTAAAGTTTCACCCAAGGTAATTTTTTTAACAATTTGAGGAATAGTCATTAAAGGGCTTAATTTATAGGTTCCTGCCTGAAGTTTTCTTTGTCCCCCTTTTATCAGTACATAAAAATCAAAGAAAAATCTATTTTTAATTAAATCTTCTTTTTCTAAATTTTCGGCAATCTGAAAAAGGCCGTCTCCTTTCTCAACTAAAAATAACTTTTCTTCAGTTAAAACTGGATTTTTCGGCAGGTAAACCCCTTGCCAAAAGAAAACTCCTATAACAAAAAATAAAATAATAAATAAAATAATTAAGATTAGTCCCTTTTTCATTTTATTTTTCAATAAGGGGAACAAAAACAAATCCCGGGTACTCAATTTCTCCAAATTTAGTGGCGCTTTTTTTTGTAAATCGCCAAATTGAGGAGCCGAGCGGAGTAACAATTCTTCCACCGATTTTTATCTGGCCTTTCCAGTCTTGAGGAATCTCAGCTTGGACACTGGCTGAGACTAAAATCCCATCAAAAGGAGCTTCTTTTTCGTATCCTTTTGAACCATCGGCACAGATAAATTGAACTTGTCTCTTCTTTATAAAATTATATTTTGAAACGTTTTTTTCACCGAACTCTTTTAATTCGGGAATTATCTCTATAGCTGTGATTTTCCCCGCCTCTCCGACGATCTCCCCCAAGAGAGCCGAGGTCCATCCAGAACCAGAACCAATATCTAAAATCTTATTGCCTGGCTGAGGTTGAAGTTTCTCTAACATAAAAGCTACTACCAAGGGTTGAGAAATAGTCTGGCCATAACCGATTGGCAGGGCTTCATTTAGTTCAGCTAAATTTTTAATATCCTCCGGCAAAAAATCCTTTCTTTTAATTTTTTTAAAAGCTTCAATAATTCTCGGAGTTTTTAACCAACCTTTTTCAATTAGATTATCAACGAGAGCCATATTTTTCTTCAATCTCTTTTAATTTTTTTCTAATTTTCAATCTCTGCCGAAAGGAAATCCTATCGATAAACAAAATGCCATCTAAATGATCAATTTCGTGTTGTAAAATCCGAGCTAAAAATCCTACTGCTTTTATTTTGTTTCCATTACCATCTAAGGCGGTAATTTCTACTCCTTTTGCTCTTTCTATTTTCAGCCAAAGATCGGGAAAACTCAAACAACCCTCTTCCATAATTTCTTTCTCTTTTGTTTTTTTGATAATTTCCGGATCAATAAAAGCCTTAGGCCCATAATCTGTCTGGGCAACGATAATTCTTTTTAAAACGCCAACTTGAGGAGCAGCTAAACCTACTCCTTTGTTTTCTTCCATTGTTTCTATCATATTATTAATTAGCTGTTTTATATCCGGAGCTATTTCTTTTACCTCTTGGCACTTTTTTCTCAAAATTGAATTAGGATATTTTTTTATATCAAGACCCATAATTTATTCATGTCTTCTTAAAGCATCTACCGGTTTGAGTTTTGCTGCATGACGAGCCGGCAGGAATCCCGCCAAGCAACCTATAAAAAGCGAAAAAACCAAAGCAAAAACAATCATCCAAGGAGAAACCGTGGCGGTGAAATAAAAAGAAGGATCAGTCTGGGCGTAATAATTAATAACTTTGGCCAAGACGCTACCCAATAACAGACCGCCGATGCCTCCTAGAATTCCGATAATACCCGCTTCTATCAGAAAAATTGAAAGAATGGCTGAGTTAGTAGCACCAATTGCTTTCATAATACCAATCTCTCTGGTTCTTTCCCTGACCGAAGTGAACATACTATTGGTAATACCAATACCGCCCACCAGGATGGCAATACTGGCAAAACCAATAATCACAATCTGGATAATGCCTAAAATATTACCGGCCAATTCTCCCATTTTTTCTGAAGTAATCACTGAAAAATCCGCCTCATCGGTGCCCAGCCGTCTCTTTCTGGTTTCTTTAAGGCTTTCTTCAATGGCTTCGGCTACCACGTTTTCGTCTGCTCCCTTTTCAATCTTAGCCATAGCGTATGAAGCAGTTCCCCGTTTTTCTCCGGTTAAATCCTGATATACGTCCATATTCATATAAACCATACTGTCGTCCTGCTGGCTTCCCAGGGAATTCAATATTCCCGTTGCTTCAAACTTCTTCCCCTTTATTGTTATTTTAGAGCCCGCTGTTATTTTTTCTGAAAAGATTTTATCGGCTACCTGCTGACCAATTAAAATCTGGTTTCCTTTGCTCGGCCACCTTCCCTTTCGCAAACTCCATCCCTGAAAGACACTAAAAATATCCAAAGCTTCTTTCCAAGGGCCAAGACCAGCTATGGCAACTTGCTTCGATTCACCCTCATACCTGGCAATAGTCCCTGTGTAAGAATATCCTATGACGATGTCCACGCCCTTTGCTTTTTGGATTGCCTCAATATCTTCTTTTTGCAATTTTGCTCCACCGAATATCATACTAGAAAACATGTCGGCACCCGGCATAACCATAATCATTTCTCCACCCATAGCCTGCAGTTGTTGATTAATGGTTGATTTTAATCCTTCGCTTAAAGAGAGTAAGGAAATTATTAAAAACACACCAATAACAATACCTAAGATAGTAAGAAAACTTCTCAATGTTCTTGTTTTAATATTCTTTATGGCTATATTAAAATATTCTTTTAAGTCTTCCATAAATATTCTTGAGCGGTTGAATGGTTTTCAACTATTTGGCCATCTTTTATGCTGATAATTTCTTCAGCGTAGTTGGCGATTTTCGGATCATGGGTAACCACCACCATAGTTCTACCCTGCTTTTTATGAAAATCAGTCAAAGTTTCCATTATCATTTTGCCGGTAACCGAATCCAGGTTACCGGTCGGCTCGTCGGCAATTACTACTTCCGGGTCATTAGCAAAAGCTCTAGCCAAAGCCACCCTTTGTCTTTCTCCGCCGGAAAGCTCTGAGGGCTGATGAAAAATTCTTTCTTTCAATCCAACTTTTTCCAAAATACTTTGGGCTTTTTCTTTTCTCTCGGCCAAAGGCACTTTTTGAAACACCATAGGCAATATGACATTTTCTAAGGCACTCAAGTTGGGCAACAAATTAAACTCCTGGAAAACAAACCCCAATATCTTTCCTCTAAATTGAGCCAACTGACTTTCTGACATTTCTGAAATGTTTTTTCCTTTTAAATAAACTTTTCCTCTGGTCGGAAAATCTAAACAGCCGATCATATTCAAAAGAGTGGATTTCCCAGAACCTGAAGGACCCATAATAGTTACAAAAGCACCTGGAGAAATCTCCAGGCTTAATCCTCTTAAAGCATAAACTTGAGTTTTTCCCAGCTGATAAGTCCTCCAGACATTTTCCAATTTTATTATAGCTTCTGATGACATAGATTTTAATCAATAACCACCTCTTCCCCCTCGACCAAGCCAGCAATAACCTCAACCATATCGTCACTGCCCATTAAGCCTATTTCTGTTTCCCGGTTTTCAACCTGATTGTCTCGAAAAACCTGAACAATATTTTTGCCATCTTTTTCTTGAATCGCCTTTTTGGGGATAACTAAGACATTTTCTTTTGAAGCAGTTTTAATTACTAAATCTGCGGTCATTCCAGGTTTAACTCCTTCGGGAAATTTCTCAAAAGCAATGGTCACTTGGTAATAAACTACCCCTTCAATTAGTTTTTCAGCTGGCTCAATTGAGGTTACTTTTCCTTCAAAAGATTGTTCAGGAAAAGCAACTAAGGAAATATCTGCTTGATTACCGATATTAATTTTAACCACATCTTCTTCATAGATATCTGCCTCTATACTAAATAGAACAACGGGCAAAAGAGAAATTATACTATCTCCCAACATAGATTGCTCCCCCACTTTTTTGTTTATTTTTGTTATCTGTCCTTGAGCGGGGCTTTTTAAGTAGGTATCTTTAATTTGGTTTTCTAAAAGTTGAATTTGGGCCTCGGCCTGTTTTATCTGTGCTTGGTATAAACCGGTAGTTTCTACATCTGATTGTAATTGAGCCTCGAGCGTGGAAACCTCAGCTTCAGCAACATCGATATTTGTCCTATTATTAATTTTAATAGTCGAAATATTTTGCTGAGAATTAATGATGTCATCGAGAACATTGTTAATATTTAATTTTTGGGTATCTAAATAGGATTTATCAGTACTTGAAATAATTTCACGATAAACTGCATTCTCAGTTATGTCACGAATTCTTTTTAAGGCATCACTTACTTTTTCTAATTCTGCCTTAGTTTCGGAAAGCGCAGAGTCTATATTTCCGTATTGAGGATTAGTTTTTACATCGCTTACTAAACTTTTGATTTTTTTAAGGGAACTTTTTATTGTGTATTTTTCTTCGATAACCTTTAATCCATACCCAATACGTATATAAAAGTATGTTTTCTGAATGTTGTTTACTACATTAAAAGTATTATAGATTTTTAGATAAGCATCATCCAAAACGATGAGGGCGTCTTCATAAGCATTATTTAAATCCTCCTCCGCTTTATCCTTTATGTTATTCAAATCCTGTTTGGCATTTTCAAGGGAAACTTGAGTATCCGCTTTTTTTGCTTTAACTACTTCAAGTGCGGCTTGAGCTTCAGTAAGTTGAATAAAAAGCTGGTTGGTATCGAGTTTAGCTAAATCCTGCCCAGTTGTAACATTATCCCCTACTTCAACATATATTTTTTCAATTTCCCCCGAACTTTTAAAACTAAGGTTTATTTCCTCTCCTTTCTTAACTTGACCCGTTTCCGAAACTTCTTGTGAAATATTTCCTCGAACCACCTCAGTCAAAGTAAAACTCGGTTCTTCTTTTTTAAAAAAACCTTGCCAAACCCCAAAACCGACGATTAAGACCGCAACAATAATTATAACGATGGCTTTTCGATTAAAATTTATCATTTTGCGGGGACGCCAGGATTCGAACCTGGAACAAGAATTTTGGAGATTCTCATGATAGCCATTTCACCACGTCCCCTTTTTATTTTTTCCTTTCCTTTATCCCTCTTTATATATTACATCTTGCGCAAAAAGCGTAATAAAAGAAATACTTATCAAGGTCTTTGAGCGAACTTTTGTATTCTTTTCCGCCCGTAATGGCATCACAAAATAATTCTCTGGCGCGAGCGATTTCCTTTAAGCGTTTCTTCCAGCGCGGGTCTTTCAATGTTAAGTCAAAAAGCTCAAGAGCTCGGTTTGCTGCGTTCTCAAAATTGCTTTGGTCTTTATTTTTCCAGCGAAGCGCCCGATTAATTTCGCTGCCAATATTTCCAAGCTGTTCACAAAGCGAAAGATGGAACCACCTTCCTTCGGCTAATTTTTTATGAATTATTTCCATCATTTTCACTCCACAATTAATCTATTTACAATTATCTTAATTTTTTCTCTTACTTCCGGATTTTCCACCTCTCGCGAACCATTATTATAGGAGGGCTTAATATTAATTATAGAATCGAATTCTATCAATTCTTCACCGCTTTTTTCCGGGTAAAGGTTAATACCCCAGGTATATTCTCGCTTTGAATCTTCTTGTTCCATCAATATTACTTCTTCATCAGCGTGCATTTCGCCGCCCACGGCCATTATCTCCTGTTCAACATCAACCACCGCCTTTAGCAAATCGCCAAATTGCCCTTTTGTCATATCAATAAGTTCTTTTTTATTTATTGAATCTTTAACAATTTTTATCTCCATATTACTTTTTAGCTTCTTTATGTACCGTATGTTTCCTACACCACTTACAAAATTTCTTCAATTCTAATTTATTCTCCATTGTTTTGGGTTTTTTGGTAAAATAATTAATCCTTTTGCACTCTGAGCACTGAAGTTTAATAAGTGGTTTTTTTGCTGCCATAGTTTTAAGCCTGGAGGCGGAATTGAACCGCCGACCTCGTAATTACCAATTACGTGCTCTAACCAACTGAGCTATCCAGGCATAATTTTGCCTTTTGAATTTAGGTCGCCGAAGGCGACCGCTATTGTGGGTGCGGTCGGAGTCGAACCGACGGGACCCTTACGGACAATTGTTTTACAGACAATCCCCACCCCCTATGGGACTACGCACCCTTTAAGTTATTTTACCAGAAAATGTTATTTTTTCAACCTTCGGTTGACCGGCAGAAGGCCGGCAATGATTTTTCTATGTTTTCTTCGCCACTCTTCAATTTTTTTGTGATAGCCGGATAACAAAACCTTAGGAACTTTCCAATAAACTCCCTTCTTGGGCGAAAAAATCTCCGGTCTAGTATATTGAAGATATTCAATAAATCCCTTTTCCCTGGTAATTCTTTCTTTTAATAATTCTGGTTTTCCTAAAACTCCAGGAATTAATCGAGTTGCTGCCTCAATAACCACCATTGCCGGTAATTCTCCCCCCATTAAATCGTAATCGCCAATTGATAATTCTAAATCGGCAATATATTTTGCCACCCTCTCATCCACTCCTTCATATCTGCCGCAAATCATAATTATTTGATTAAGTTTAGAAAACTGATAAGCCATTTTCTGATTAAATTTTTTTCCTCTTGGAGTAAATAAAATTATTTTTGATTTTCCTCGCCTCGCCGAAGCTTTAGCAAGGACAGGCTTATTTATCTCTTTTACAGCTTTATAAATCGGTTCAACTTTTAAAACCATTCCTAAGCCGCCACCAAAAGGCCTATCATCCACCGTCTTGTGGACACCGGATGTCCATTTTCTCAAATCGTGGATATTAATTCTAATTAATTTCTTTTTTTGAGCCCGGGCAATCAAACTTTCTTTCAAATAGGAATTAAAAATCTCAGGAAAAATTGTAATAATATCAAACTTAATCATAAAATTAAACGAAAACCGCACTATCAATAATGATAGCACGGCTTTCAGATTTTTGTAAACTTAACGGAATTATGAGCTTACAATTTCAATTCTTCGAGCCCTTCTCCTTCGGTAGGAGCTCTTTTCCCTCGAGTAACAGGAGATCTACCACCAGCCGGTTCTTCAATCTTTAGGTTCACTCTGGCGTGATTTTTTAGACCAATAATCCGAACCAAAGACCTTATTGCTCTGGCAGTTGACCCGGCTCTTCCAATGATCTGACCCATGTCTTCGGGATTTACTTTCAAGGAAAGTAAAACCCCCATCTCATCAACTTTTCTATCAATCTTAACATCCTCTGGATGATCAACTAAACCTTTAATAATATACTCAAGGAATTCCTGATCAGAAGTTGCTTTTGGCATATTCTTAAACTCCCCAAAATCGCTATTCGTAATTTGGAGACTGTATTCAATCACTTAGTTCATTCAAGTAGCCCGACCTTTGCTCCTCACCTTACTCTCAATCTTTAAAGGAGAATCGGCGAGACTGAAAAAGCTACTATTCTAATATTGTATTGTTTTAAAAAAATTTGTCAAGAGGGAGAGCTATTTTATTTTGTTTTAGGAAGTTCTTCCTTCTTTTCCTTTTTTGGTTTTTCTTCCTTCTTTTCTTTTTTTGGAGCCTCTTCCTTAGGTTTTTCTTCTTTTTTGGGCTCTTCTTTTACTTTTTCTTTCTTCTCTTCTTTTTTAGGTTTTTTTTCTTCCTTGGGTTTCTCAACTGGTTTTTCTGTCGCTTTCTCGGCTGGTTTCTCGGCTGGTTTCTCGGCTGGTTTCTCCTTTGCCGTTTTTTCAGGAATTGCCTCTTTTTCCTTTTTCGCTTTTTTGTGAACCGGAATCTTCTTACCTTCAATAATCTTTTCAGAAACAAATAAATTAAAAATTGTTGGAGAAGGTTTGGCTCCAACTGAAAGCCAATATTTAATTCTTTCTGCTTTCAAAACTTTTTCTTTAGTTAGGGGATTATAAAATCCGACCTCTTCCACAAAACGGCCGCCCCGGGGAGGCCTTCTTTTGTCAGTGACCACAATCTTAAAAGAAGGTTGATTTTTTTTACCGACACGAAATAAACGAATAACTAACATATAATTTACCAGTGTTTAATTTCTAAAGCATTTTTGGCTGCCTTTTCTTCTCCTTCCTGTTTTGAAGAACCTTCGCCTTCAGCCACCAATGTTTTATCAAGAAAAATTCCAACAATAAAGTGCTTGGCATGATCTGGTCCCCACTCTTTTAAAACTTTATAAGTCGGAGTAGTCTCCACCCTCTCCTGGGCTTCTTCCTGAAATTGAGATTTGGCATCCTTAAAAAGCCGAGCCTCAACAATGTGGGGCAGCTCTTTTATCAAATATTTTTTTATAAAATTCTGGCAGACCTTGTACCCTGAATCAAGATAAATTGCTCCAATAACTGCTTCAAAAGTATTGGCTAAAATATATTGGCGAGCTTTGCCAATTTCTTTCAATTCCCCCCGGGAAAGCAAAAGAAAATCATTAAAATCAAGATTCTTGGCAGTTCTGGATAACATTTTAGCATTTACTAGAGCCGCCCGCCAATTGGTCAAATCCCCTTCTGATTTTTTAGGATAATTTTTAAAAATATATTCAGTGATAATTAATTCCAAAACCGCGTCACCCAAAAATTCTAATCTTTCATTATTTGATAAATAAAAATCCGGGTTTTCGTTTAAATAAGAGCGGTGGCAAAAAGCCTGAATGAGTAAATCTTTGTTTTTAAATTTTAGATTTAATTTTTTCTCAAATATAGAAAAGTCTTTCATCTAATTGTTTTATTTTTCTACTTCCTTATACACTGTTCCCAATACACCATTAATGAACTTACCGGAACTCTCTCCGCCGAAAGTTTTGGCTAATTCAATGGCTTCGTTTATGGCTACTTTCTGAGGAACCTCCTCTTTGTTTTCATATAATAGCTCATAAAGCCCAATTCTTAAAACATTGCGGTCAACAATGGTTATTTGCTCTATTGGCCATTCTGGAGCTGCCTTTTCAATAATTTTATCAAGCTGAGAAAGATGTTCCACAACGCCGGTAATCAGTTGCCAGATAAAAGTTTCATCATCTAACCCTGGCCCAAATTCTTTGATGTTTTTCTCAACAATTTTCTTTAATGCTTCCGGTTTCTTGCCAGAAAAATCCCACTCATACAAACTCTGCATTACTATTGATCTTGATAAGTGTCGACTAGACATTTTTGTTATTTTCTTGATAGTTCTTCCATGCTTAAAGGTTTTACTTTCTTTTCTTCCTTCTCTTTTGCTTTTATTTCTTTTTTTCGTTCTTTTTTCTCTTTCTTGGTTAATTTTTCCAAAACATTAATTATCTCCCGGCCTTTGTAATACCCGCAACTCCAACAGATAGTATGAGGCAAAATCAATTTTCCACATTTTAAACACTTTGTCAAAACCGGCATTTTAGTATAAATATGCATTCTCCTCTTATTTCTTCGTGATTTTGTATGACGTTGTTTTGGTACTGCCATAAATAAAAAATTGTTGCATTGTTATATTGTTACATTGTTACATTATTTCTTTAAAAAATCAAGTTCGATTTAACATTTTTTTAACTGGTTTAAATGTTTTCCGGTGGATTTTGCAGGGGCCGTGTTTTCTAAGCATTTTGCGATGTTGTTTGGTTGGATATCCTTTATGTTTATCAAAGCGGTATTGTGAGTACTTTTTATGATATCTCCGCATTATTCTATCACGATAAACCTTAGCCAAAATTGAGGCACAAGCGCAGGAAAAAACTTTCTCATCGGCTTTAACAATTGACTTTTGGGGAATCGGAGAATCTATTTCAAAATTTCCATCTAGAATTAAAAAACTGACTCTTCTATATTTTTTCTTCAAGTTTTTTATAGCTCTTTTCATTGCCAATTTTGTTGCCTCTAAAATATTAATTTTATCAATCACTTTTTCTGAAACCCTGCCTATCCCCCATTTTACCTGAGGATGATTTGTTAAAATCTTATAAAATTCTTCTCTCTTTTTTGGCGTCAGTTTTTTAGAATCTTTTAGATGTTCTAGGCCCAAAACTTGAAACTTAAAACTTGAATTTATTATTACTGCCGCCACCACCACCGGTCCACAAAGAGCACCCCTTCCTGCTTCATCCAATCCAACGACATATTTGTATCCCTTTTTCCATAATCTTTTTTCCTCTTGAAAGGTCGGGTATTTCATATTATACTAATATAACATGAAATTCATCCATCTTCATGTCCATTCACACTACTCTTTATTAGATGGCCTTCCCAAGATTGATGAACTTTTGGATTATGCTGGAGAACTTGGGATGGATTCTTTAGCTTTGACTGACCACGGTTCTTTGTATGGAGCGGTTGAGTTCTATAAAAAAGCAATCGAGCGAGGAATAAAGCCAATAATTGGCGCTGAAATATATGTATCTTTAAAGAAAATGGACCAGCGCCGTCCAAATATTGATGACAAAAGATATCATTTAGTTTTACTGGTAAAAAACAAAGAGGGTTATAAAAATTTAGTTAAACTTATTACCAAAGCCCATCTGGAGGGCTTTTATTATAAACCAAGGGTTGATGAAGAGCTTTTATCAAAACATGCTTCGGGTCTCATCTGTCTATCTTCCTGTCTCATGGGAAAAATACCTCAGTTAATTCTGGCAAAAAAAATAAATGAGGCAGAACAGCTTTCTCTAAAATATCAGGAGATTTTTGGCAAAGATAATTTTTATTTAGAAATTCAGCGCCATCCAAATATTAAAGAACAAAAAATAGTCAATCAGCAACTGGTCTCCATTTCTAAAAAATATGGAATTCCTTTGGTTGCTACCAACGATGTCCATTATTTGAAAAAAGAAGATGCTGATGCTCAAGATATTTTAATGCTAATTAACACTGGCTCTGACCCAAACGATCCTGAAAGATTAACGATGAAACAGGATGATTTTTCACTGAGGAGTCCCGAGCAGATGATAAAGGATTTTAAATATCTACCCGAGGCAATTGAAAATACTCAAAAAATTGCAGATATCTGTAATTTTCAATTTGAGTTAGGAAAAATCAAATTACCTAAATTTGAAGTTCCCAAGGGAAAATCGGCCGATGAATATTTAGAAGAACTTTGTTCTGAGGGAGTAAAAAGGAAATATGGCAGTCATCCAAAAAAAGAAATTTTAGACCGGCTCAATTATGAATTAGGAGTTATCGGAGAAACTAACTTTTCTTCCTATTTTTTAATTGTCCAGGATTTTGTCAATTGGGCAAAACAAAATAGGATTATCTGCGGCCCGGGCCGGGGCTCAGTCGGAGGGTCTTTGGTTGCCTATCTCTTGAACATTACTAATGTTGATCCATTAAAATATAATCTTTTGTTTGAGCGTTTCCTTAATCTTGGTCGGGCGAAAATATCACTTCCTGATATTGATCTTGATTTTACCGACCGAAGAAGAGACGAAGTAATAAACTACGTTGCTCAAAAATATGGTCGGAATAAGGTAGCTCAAATTATTACTTTTGGAACAATGGCAGCCAGAGCGGTAGTCAGAGATGTTGGCCGGGCTTTGAGTTATCCTTATAACTACTGCGATAAAATTGCCAAAATGATTCCTTTTGGCTCAACTTTAGACCAAACTTTAGCTACTGTTGACGAATTTCGCCAGACCTATTTAAATGATCCTAAAGCCCAAAAATTGATTGATTTTGCGAAAAAATTGGAGGGTTGTGCCCGCCATGCCTCAACTCATGCCTGTGGAGTCGTAATCTCTTCTGAACCATTAGATGAACTCGTACCCTTGCAACATCCCACCCAGAACGACAAAAATATTATTACCCAGTACGAAATGCATTCAATTGAAGACCTTGGATTATTAAAAATGGATTTGTTGGGATTGAAAAACCTAACCATCATTGAAGATACTTTGTCCCGAATCTATGTGGTCCAAAATAAAAAAATAGATATTGAAAATATTCCTTTAGATGATAAAAAAACTTTTAAATTATTGCAGGCTGGTAATTGTGTAGGTCTCTTTCAATTGGAGTCAGAAGGGATGCGAAGATATCTCAAACAATTAAAACCAACCCAACTGGAAGATATTATAGCTATGGTATCTCTTTATCGGCCGGGTCCAATGGCTCTTATCCCTGATTACATTGCCAGAAAGCATAAAAAAAAGAAAGTTGAATATTTGCATCCCAAACTAAAACCAATTTTAGAATCAACTTACGGAATTCCCGTTTATCAAGAAGAAATTATGAAAATTGCGAAAGATCTCGCCGGATTTACATTGGTTGAAGCTGACGTCTTGAGAAAGGCCATCGGTAAGAAAATTAGAAGTTTACTTATGAATCAAAAAGAGAAATTTATTACTGGATGCAAAAAAAATAAAATCTCAGAAGATATTGCCCAAAAAATTTGGCACTGGTTTGAACCTTTTGCCAGATATTCATTTAACAAAAGTCATGGCACCTGCTATGCTCTTATTGCCTATCAAACCGCCTACTTAAAATCACATTTTCCAGTCGAATTTATGGCCTCTCTCTTAACTTCCGAGAAAGCCGATGTCGAAAGGATTGGTTTTTTAATTTCAGAATGTAAAAAGATGGGGATTGAGGTATTATCCCCGGATATAAATGAGAGCTTGGAAAACTTCACCGTCGTACTAAAGCAAAACAAAATTCGCTTTGGGTTAACAGCAATAAAAAATGTTGGTTCTAATGTAGTCAAGGCCATTGTTCAAGAGAGAAAAGAAAAAGGACCCTATCAATCAGTTGCTGATTTTATTAGCCGAGTTAATTCTAAAGATTTAAATAAAAAATCTTTAGAGAGTTTAATTAAGGCCGGAGTTTTTGATAAATTAGCCGAAAGAAATCAACTTTTATTTAATTTAGAAAGATTACTGGAATCTGCTAGAGAAACACAAAGAGTCAAAGCTAATGGCCAAAGAGGTCTTTTTGATGGAATAAGTCAAAATACAAACTTCCGATTTAATCCGGTAAAGGAAGCTGGCAAAGCTGAAAAATTAGCCTGGGAAAAAGAATTATTGGGTCTTTTTGTCAGTTCTCATCCTTTAGAAAATTTCAAAAAAGTCTTAGAAAAGAAAGCCCAATCTATTCTCAAAATAAAAACTATTTTGGCAAATCGTCCAGTTAAAGTTGGCGGTTTCATTTCTTCAATTAAAAGAATTATTACTAAAACAGGTAAACCAATGCTTTTTATGAAATTAGAAGACCTTGATGATAAAATCGAAGTAATTGTCTTTCCCGGAATAATTGAAAAAAATCCCGCAGCTTTTCAGGAAAATAAAATCGTCTTGGTCTCAGGTCGGGTTAATAGCCGAGATGGCATCCCAAAATTAATTTGCGATGACATCGAAGAAATCGTAGAAAAATGAAAATAGAAACTATTCGCCATTCCTTAGCTCATATTTTAGCTGCCGCGGTTCAGGAGTTGTATCCTAAAACCAAATTTGGTATTGGGCCTGCTATTGAAAACGGTTTTTACTATGATTTTGATTTGCCAAAAAGTTTAACGCTTGAAGATTTGCCAAAAATTGAAAATAAAATGAGAGAAATTATTAAACAGAATATTGTCTTTAAAAAGAAAATTATTACTAAATCAGAAGCTAAAAAGATATTCAAGAATCAACCCTACAAATTAGAACTAATAAAGAAATTTAAGGGAAAAAATGTAACGATTTATGAAAGTGGAAAATTTACAGATTTATGTAAAGGTCCTCATATAAAATCAACAAAAGAAATTAACCCGGAGGCTTTCAAATTAACTAAAATAGCAGGTGCCTATTGGCGAGGCTCAGAAAAGAACCCGATGCTTACCCGAATTTACGGAATAGCTTTCAAAACTAAAAAAGAACTCAATGAATTTTTAGAAAGACAGGAAACAGCTGAAAAAAGGGACCATCGAATTTTAGGCCAGAAATTAGAATTATTTTCTTTTGATGAAGAAGTTGGGGCTGGCCTTCCTTTATGGCATCCAAAAGGGGCAATTTTGCGAAAGATAATTGAAGATTATTTATATCAAGAACTAACTTCTCAGGGATATCAATGGGTAGTCAGTCCTCATATTGGAAAATTAGACTTATGGCAGACTTCTGGTCATTGGAATTTATACCGAGAAAGTATGTATTCCCCTATTAAAATTGACCAGGACGAGTATTTGTTAAAACCAATGAACTGCCCTTTTCACGTAAAAATATATAAATCTGAAATTCGGAGCTATAAAAATTTACCAATTAAATATGCTGAATTGGGGACGGTTTATCGTTACGAAAAATCAGGAGTTTTACATGGCTTAACAAGAGTAAGAGGTTTTACCCAAGATGATAATCATATTTGGTGCACACCAGATCAGTTATCTGAACAAACTACAAAACTCTTAAAATATGGTTTAAAAATCCTCAAAACTTTTGGTTTTAAGAAGTTTGATATTTATCTTTCTACCCGACCAGAAAAATACGCTGGGACATTAAAGAGTTGGGGGGAAGCTACAAATGCTTTAAAATATGTTTTAAAAAATTTGAAGTTAAAATACCAAATTGACCCGGGTGGGGGCGTATTTTATGGTCCGAAAATTGATATTAAAATTAAAGACTCTCTGGGCAGACCTTGGCAGTGTACAACAATTCAAATTGATTTTAACTTACCTGAACGCTTTGATATGACTTACATTGACCAGAAAGGGAAAAAACAGCGTCCAATAATGATTCACAGAGCTATTTTGGGTTCAATTGAAAGATTTATTGGTGTTTTATTAGAGCATTATTCCGACGCCCTGCCTTTGTGGCTAGCCCCTGTCCAAATCTGGATAATTCCAGTTGGCTCTCGCCATAAAAAATACGCCCGAGATGTTGGACATCGGATGTCTAACATCGGCTATCGAGTGAAGGTCAAGGATGAAAATGAAACCGTTTCCAAAAAAATTCGTAATGGTGAAATTCAAAAAATTCCTTATTTATTAGTGGTTGGAGATAAAGAAACGAAAGAGAAGTCTGTCAGAGTCAGGGAAAGAAAAAAAGGTGATGTCGGAATGATAAAGTTGAATAAATTCATTAAAAAAGTTGAAAAAGAGATAGAGTTTAATAAATAATAACTATGTCACAATTATCTCAACCTACTCAAAAATTAATTTCCCATTATCAAGGATGGTATCAGTCGCTCCAACCAAAAGAAGGGGTGTCAACTATTCACGTAGATGAAGTTGCCTCAAGGGTAGCTGCTTTTTATGAAAAAATAAGAACAATCGTTGACTGGAAGGAAGAACATTTGATGCGAAGAGCCGCCATCATCAGAAAGTTAAAAAGAAGATTTTTAGATTGGGAAGTAAATAATCTTTCTAAAAGTAAAGAAATTGCAGAGCCCTTAGTTTTGGAATTAATCAGGGGAGGACATTTTCCAAATGATAAAATTGAGGAATCAAAAATAGCCGATGTCCAAAGAGTAATTAATAAATATGTTTTTATTCTCAAAAACAGCCCGCCGGCAAGATCAGGACGTGAGAAACTACAATTTTATAACTGGATTTTAGAAATTGCTGCCTGCGAAGTAGAAGATGCTCTCGCTCCCTTTATCAAGGAAAAAGCCTTAATGGATTATATGTTTGAATTGATGAAAGAGCGAATTACTTTAAACGAAGGAGTCTTTGTTTTTAAAAAAATAAAAGAGGAGGAAAAAAATATTCAAATTTATATTGCAGTTCAACAAGCTCTTTTCAAACTAGACCGTCCGATTATAAGTTACAATCTTTTGAAATATAAATTCTCACAGTGGAATAACAAAACCGGAGAATGGCTTTCTGAAATAGCTAAAAATATATATACAATATGGAACGATACTGAAAAAGATTTATCTCATCCTCTTGGCAAAAAATTTTATACTATTTGCGAAAAATACGACACTCCGTACTTACTTTTGGGCGATGTGTTATCTGAAGAAAACCCTGCAGAAATTTTAAAAAAAATCTCTGAACCGGAAATTTTTGAGGGCCTTATCAAAAAAGCTTATAAAAAGAGATTTTCTACTCTAAAAACACGCCTTTTTCGGGCGGCTATTTATTCTACTCTTTCTATCCTGTTGGCTAATAGTCTTTCTTTATTTATCCTAGAAATACCTCTAGCTAGACTGATTACCGGCCGTTTTATGCCCATTACGATATTAGTAGATATTCTTGGCCCTACTTTTTTAATGTTTCTTTTAGTAGCCACGATTAATCCTCCCTCAAAAAATAATTTAAATTTAGTAATCATGGAAACAATGAAAATTGTTTATGGCAAAATTGATACTTACGAAATAAAAATTCCTAAAAAAAGAGGAGTTATAATAAGATCTATTGTTAGCCTCATCTATCTTTTGGGCGCTTGTATTTCACTAGGGGTAATAGTTGGAATTTTTAAAGTTGCAAAATTTCCCCCGACTTCTGTTATCATTAATATTATATTTGTAGCGCTGATTAGTTTTGCAGGATTAGCAATTAGAAAAAGAGGTGAGGAACTTACGATAGAAGAGAAGAAAGGTGGATTTTTAGGGTTTGTGTTTGATATTTTATCTTTGCCTATGGCTTCTTTAGGACGGTGGTTATCTAACAAGTGGAAAAAATATAATGCCTTTGCCGCTTTCTTCAATGCCTTAATTGATATGCCCTTTTTAGTCTTTGTGGAATTTTTAGAACAATGGAGATATTTTTTGAAAGAAAAGAAAGAAGAAATTCACTAATTATATTACTGTGAATAGTAGGCAAATTCGCAAACAGTTATAAATACAATCGAAGCAAAATGTATCAGTATACAAGAAAGGAAAATGTGTTTTAGAATAACCTTAAAAGATAAGATTTTAAGAAAAACGGCCTTGAAAAGGCCGTTTTTCTATTGTAAAATACTGAATATGCCAAGATATTATATCATTACTTTCGGATGCCAAATGAATAAATCAGATTCGGAAAGAATTGCCACAGTTTTAGAGAATACAGGATACAAATCAGCTTCTGATATTTCTGAAGCTGATTTAATTGTGGTTAATATGTGTTCAGTCAGGCAATCGGCGGTAGACAGAGTTTATGGTCTTTTGCCAAAATTCAAAAAACTAAAAGAAAAAAATTCAAGACTTAAAACTATTCTGACGGGCTGTATTTTAAAAAAAGATAGAAAGGAATTTAGAAAAATTTTTGACTCAATTTGGTCCTTTAGAAATTATTTTGATATTCCCCCAAAATG
This sequence comes from uncultured Candidatus Saccharibacteria bacterium, assembly GCA_964551595.1. Taxonomy (GTDB): domain Bacteria; phylum Patescibacteriota; class Minisyncoccia; order Minisyncoccales; family CAZKCU01; genus CAZKCU01. The sequence goes on along the minus strand of CAZKCU010000002.1, from coordinate 62,590 downwards.
CAAAAGTAAATCTTTAGCTTTTGTGCCAATTTCTAATGGCTGTAATAATTTCTGTTCTTATTGCGTTGTTCCTTACACGCGTGGTCCTTTGGTTTGTCGTAATCATCAAGAAGTTTTAAAGGAAGTTAAAGATTTGGCAAAGAAAGGATTTAAAGAAATTTGGCTTTTGGGCCAAAATGTAAATGACTACCACTCCCCTTCAGATTCCTTAATTAATTTTGCAAAACTTTTGAAAATGGTAAATGATATTCCTGGAGATTTTAAAATTCTTTTTACCTCTCCTCATCCCAGTAATTTTTCAGATGAATTAATTCAGGTCCTATCTAGTTGCGAAAAATTCGGAAAATATTTTAATTTACCTGTCCAATCTGGCAACGACAAAATTTTAAAGAAAATGAACCGAAATTATACCCTAAAAGAATATAAAAATTTGGTAAGAAAAATTAGAAAAAAAATACCGGAAATTAAATTATCAACCGATGTCATCGTTGGTTTTCCTGGAGAAACGAAAAAACAATTTCAAAATACAGTTAAATTATTCAAAGAAATTAAATTTGACTGGGCCTATATTGCTAAATATTCTCCTCGGGAAGGAACAGCTGCTTCTCAATTAGAAGATAATGTTCCTTTACTAGAAAAAAAGAGGAGAGAAAAAATTTTAAGAGAAATCATTGAAAAAAAGGAACCAGTCGCTTTCCTCCCTATAAGTGCTTCGCAATTAAGGGATAAAAAATTAATTGTTATTTTAGGACCAACAGCTTCGGGTAAATCAGAGCTGGCAATAAAACTTGCTAAAAAATTCAGCGGCGAGATTATTTCGGCTGACTCCCGTCAGATTTATAAAGGAATGAATATTGGGACCGGAAAGGTAACTAAAAAAGAGATGCTGAGTATCACCCATCATCTCCTGGATGTAGTCAGTCCAAAGAGAAGATTTACCGTGACTCAATATCGGAAATTGACACTTGAGGCAATAAGTAAAATTTTTAAAAAGGAGAAGGTGCCTTTTTTATGCGGTGGAACAGGATTTTATATTCAAGCTGTGCTCGATGGCATTTTAATTCCGGAAGTTCCTCCTGATTGGAAATTAAGGAAAAATTTGGCAAAAAAATCAGCAAAAGAACTTTTCGTCCAATTAAAAAAACTTGATCCCAAAAGAGCAAGGACAATTGAGAAGAAAAATCCCAGAAGATTAATTCGGGCAATTGAAATTATATTGAAAACAAAAAGACCAGTACCTATTTTAAAGAAAAAATCACTTCCCTACCCTGTTTTAATGATTGGAATAAAAAAGGATAAAGAAGAACTTAAAAAATTAATAGAAAAAAGATTTTTTAAATGGTTAAAACAGGGATTTTTAAAAGAAATTCTAAAATTGAGGAAACTTGGCATTTCTTGGCAGAGAATTGAAGAATTTGGAATACATTATCGAATAGCAGCCCAATATTTGCAAAATAAAATTACTGACAAAGAAATGATTGAAAATTCCTTAATAGAACTTCAAAATTATGCCAAGCGCCAAATGACCTGGTTCAAACGGAATAAAAAGATTCATTGGGTAAAAAATTATAAAGAGGCAGAAAAATTAGTTGAAAAATTCCTAAAATAAATCGGGGGAAGCTCTAAATAAAGAAGCGATAAAAATAGCTTCTCCCCGATTTGGTTGGGAAGGATTATCAATAATCCTTTCCAACCTTGCCCCCCAATCTTACCTCATAGAAGCAAAATTGAGGGGTTTATCAATCTTCTGTAATTATACTAAATAGCAACAATTTTCTTCTTTTTTTCATTCTCTTACATCTTTATAATCTCAAGATATTCCCCTTTTCCAACTAATGTAACAACAGTTCCAGACCATCCTTTTCTTAATTGGAGGGGAATTAAGATTCTTCCCTGTCTGTCTGGTATTTTTCGATAAATCTCAGGAAATGGCAATTTTCCTTTCTTGCGGTAAATTCGGATATTGCCACTATTATCCGTAATAATACACTCCTTCAAATCTTTTTTAAAAACAGAAGGGATAAAAAATCGCCCTCTCTCGTCTATGGCAGAGTTCCACTTACCATAAAAGTAAAACATTTGTTACCACCTTTCTATGTTGATATGCAATATTGATATGCTATCTTAATGTACAGTATTTAAAATAATTATACTCCTTTATTTTATCTTTGTCAACCCCGTAGAGAAATTTCGAACAATAATATTGAGTTAGACGAAGTCTATTCGAAATTCTTCTACGGGGTCAAGTGTTTATTCAAAATGTTTCTAGCTATTTGGGGATTGGCTTTTCCTTTTGTCTGAGTCATTATTTGACCGATTAAAAATTGGACAGCTGTTTTTTTTCCTTTTTTAAAATCTTGAACTGCCTTGGGATTTTTAGAAATGACTTCTTTGATAATTTTTCCGATCTCAACTTCATCAGTTATTTGCGATAATCCTTTTTCTTCAATAATATGAGAAGGGTCAGCACCGGTAGAAAACATTTCAGCAAGAACTTGTTTGGCAATTTTACTTGAAATTGCACCGCTATAAATTAGGGTAATAAATTCTGCAAAATTTTCCGGAGTTATTAAAAAATCCTCGCCAGTTATTAAAGCTCCTTTTAATAAACCCTGTAAATCAGTAATCAAATAATTTGTGGCCAATTTTATTAATCCTGGAAGTTTTTCCCGAGAAAGCCTTGGGCTAAATTCACTAACCACTTTTTCAAAATACTCTCCAAAATCTTTATTTTGAACAAAAATTTCAGTATTTTTTTTATCCAATTCATATTCTCTTTTAAATCTCTCTCTTTTTTGTTGAGGAAGCTCTGGAATTTCGGCTTTAATTTCATTGATAAACTCTTCTTTAATATGTAAGGGAGGTAAATCCGGCTCAGGAAAATATCTGTAGTCTTGAGCTTCTTCTTTTTCTCTCTGACCAATCGTCATCCCTTTCATTTTTGACCAGCCTCGCGTTTCTTGTGTCACTTTTTTGCCAGATTTTAAAATTTCTGTTTGTCTTTTAATTTCACAATCAATCCCTTTCTCTACTGCCCGAAAAGAATTTAAATTTTTAATTTCTACTTTTGTCCCCAATTTCTTTGTTTTTGATAAAGATATGTTTACCTCTACCCTGAGTTGTCCTTTTTCCATATCTGCATTAGAAACATTAAGATAGCGTAAAATTAGTTGTAATTCTTCAGCAAATCTTCGAGCCTCCTTAGCCGATTTTAAATCTGGCTCAGTAATTAACTCCATTAAAGGAATTCCGGCTCGATTAAAGTCAACTAATGAATAATCTTTGCCTTCTGGATGAATTAGTCTTCCCGTATCTTCTTCTAAATGAACCTCACGAATTCTAATTTTTTTATTATCAATTTCTAAGAAACCTGCCTTGCAGAATGGCATATAAAGCTGTGAAATTTGATAGCCTTTTGGCAAATCAGGATAAAAATAATTTTTTCTATCGAATTTAGAATATTCTGGAATTCGGCAGTTTAAGGCCAGACCCGTTTTTATTACTTTTTTAACAGCTTCCCTGTTTATTACTGGTAAGGTCCCAGGTTGTGCAGTACATACTGGGCAAATGTTAACATTCGGATGACGCTCATTAGGATCATTCAAACAATCACAAAACATTTTTGTTTTAGTATCCAATTCCACATGCACTTCGAGACCAACAATAGGTGTATACATATTAATCAACAGAGACCCGTCCTCTGTAAGTTTGACAGAGGCCCGTCCTCTGTCAATTTTTAGTTTCGTTTATTATTTCTACTCCCGAACTTGTTCCAATAATATCTGCGCCGGCTTTGATAGCTTCTTTGGCATCTGATAAATTTCTAATTTTTCCAGCAGCTTTAATTAAAAGTCCTGGAGCTGCTTTTTTCATCAATTTTAAATGATAGAATTTTTCCTTTAATTCTCGGTGTTCTAAGGGCCCTTTTTCAGTTGATGTTTTAACACAAATAGCACCAGCTTTCTTGACAATTTCTGAGGCTTTTTTTATTTCTTCATCAGTCAAGTAACCCGAACCAATAATTACTTTGGTTGGTGCAATTTCGCAGATTTGTTTTAAATCTTTTAAAACCTCATCCCACTTTCCTTGTTTTGCCACATTAATTTTCATTACTACATCCAAATTATCAGCTCCATCTTGTTTTGCTTTCAGGCATTGCTCCATCCTCTTTTGGTGGGAACTGCCTCCTATTGGCGGATCTATTAAGCAAACAACTTTAATGTTAGTTCCTTTTAGCTCTTTTTTAACTAATTTTACCCATTCTGGATTAACACAAACTCCCCGAAAACCGTATTTTTTGGCTTCCTGACAAGTTTTTTTGATGTCTTTAACAGTCGCAGTGTGTTTTATATTTGTGTGGTCGATAATTTTAGCGATGTTTTTCATAGATTTTTTTTAATTTCTTTAAAAACTATCGGAATTGGCCTTTCTCCATTAATTACTACCCACTTTGAGAAAATCCTGCCTTTGATTAGTTTTTTATAAGAGTCCCTTACTTTTTCCAAAAATTTTTTATCTGCTTCGTTTCTATCAAGATTTTTCTTTTCTTCATATTTTCTACTCATTGAGACTTCTGGTGAAACCTTTAAATAAATTATTAAATCAGGCTTTGGAAGTTCCAAAAGTTTAGCAATCTTTAAAGCCTTTTCTGGCGGAAACCTTCTTAAACATTGATAAGCTAAGGTTGAAGGGAAATATCTATCAGAAATTACGATTTTTCCTTCTTTAAGCCATTTTTTAATTTTCTCCTTATCTTTTAAAAAGTCCGTGAGATAAAGCAGAAATTGAGTCGCAGGCGAAAATTCATATTTTTTGTGCAAAAATTCGTGGATTAATCTTCCTATCGGTTCTTCATAATCGGGATAGGTTAATCTTTCAACCGAAATTTTTTCTTTTTTAAAAAAGTTAAATAATAAGGTACTTTGGGTTTCAGACCCCGCACCGTCAATTCCTTCAATAACTATGAATTTTCCTGGATAGGGATTTTGAAGCATTTTAAATTTGCTTTTCTTTTTTCCTGGTGGTAATTCTACCACCTTGCCATTGGCCACGATAGAGATTTGTTCCTCCTCTAATTTCAAAAAACATCAGGTGTAAAATTCTGGAACCCATTTCTAATTCAAATGGCTCTGCTCTAAAATTATAAATCCCAGTGGTTAATTCACCCTTGTAACCAGGGGCAGTTTGACCGCCAAAAATATAAACCCCTGAACGATAAAGAGTGGAACGAGGAGTAAAAAGAGCTAAAAGATTATTCGGCATATTTAATTTTTCGATAGTTTTCATCAAGTAATAGGTTTTGGGTTGAAGAATTACTTTTTTTGGATTCTTTTTATAATATTTAGAAACTAATTTTATTTCTGGCGTTTTTCTTTCTTTAATTCCTAAAAATCCTCTTCCCTTTAAAGTATATAACTCCCCTATTCTTAAATCAAAACCAGCTCCTTCAGGATTCTTTAATTCTCTTTCTGAAAGATTTTCTACTAATTTTTTTGTTTTAACTAATCCTAAAAGTTTTTTTATCCCAAAAATCATTTACGAAGCCCTTTAGGGCTGAGTGAAGATGAAGCGACAGCTTCATCGCCTACCTAAATTTTTTAAATTTTTTTTAAATCTCCTTTTTAACTCATCTTTCATCTCCTGGTGAAATTTTTCATTGTAATTTTTAACTGAACTCAAAATCATACCGCAACTTTTCTCTTCCGGACAAAAACCCATAATTTTACATTTAGGACCAATAAATCTATTCAGCCAGCCATATCCTTTTTCTTTTAAGGCCTTTTTAATTTCCAAAACTTCTTTTAAAGTATTTCTTCTCATTTCCTCTTCAGCAGTTGGGCATAATCTAATTGGATAATATCCGGTTAAAAGGTTGTAGAAATCATAATCCTGCAGAATATCAATTTTTACTGCCCGAGGAATTAAAAAAATAGCTTCTCTGGGTTTAATTTTTAATTTAAGTAAATTTTGATAACCTTCAAAAGATTTTAAGGCAGTTAAAAGATATTCTGACAAAAATTCAGGATTTTTTTTGATTGAGGGAGGAATGGAAAAAACTTCTTCTATTTCTCTTATTAATTTTTTATTAATTTTTGTTTTCTCAATTTGCTCTTTAAAATTGTTAAATTTCTTTATTGCTCTTTCAATGCAATAATATATTGACTCTATAGTCTGAGGTACAGTTCTATGTCGTTTTTTTTCTCCCCAGACTCGCCAAGGAATAGAAGACAATACTTTAAATCTTAAAGCTAAATTGAAGTCTCTGAGAATTTCCTGACGCAAATCAAGAAGTTCCATCCAATTTTTTTTAATTTGTTTTAAAGAACTAAATGTTTTCCGGCTCTTTTTTTCTAAGTTGGCAAGTTTTTTCTTCAAAGCTGGCCCAATTAAAGTGTCCATTGAGATTAATTTTATTCCTTTAAATAATCTTTGTTTTTTTCTTATTTCACGAACAATATTTGATTTTTTCGGATTTTTAAAAATATTAGGATAAGGATATGCATTTCTCGGAGCAACCTGGCGGGTAGCATAAAGCCTGTCAATCCCTAATTTCTTAGCCTCTTTCTCTATTTTTCTTAAAAGTATTCCAATCTCTGTCGGCATCCAATCTTTTTCGACTTCATATTCTTTCTTTATAGCAATAATTGATTCTACCGGCAGTTGAATAAGACCTGTACCGTGAATTCCATATTGTAAAATTTTACTCGCTTCGTCTTTACTAACCCCCTGAAATATAAAATAATTAAACGTTTCAATAATTTTTTCTGAAACTTTATTGTAAATCTTCCTTGCTTTTTTATTGATAAAGATTTCATCTGGATAAACAATATCTTTAATGGCAGTATCAGTCCGACGGCCAGAAGCCATTAAAGACGAAGAAAAAACAATCCCGGTTAAAGCTGAATCTAAGAATTTACTTCCCTCAAATGTTAAACAAAGACTAGGAGTAGTAGATAAGGAAGCATGCCCCCTTAAAGAAGATTTTTGTAAAATTAATTTCACTCTCTCATCTAAATTTTGACCTTTTTTCTTAATTCCTTTTAAAAGTTTTTTGATTGAGCTTCCTTTAAACGTTGTCAGGCTGGAGAGGGCCACAATTTGTTGAGGATTTAAAAGTCCTATCTGCTTTTTCAAGATAGGAATAATTCCTAAAAATTTTACTTTTAAGTTAGAAGTTAAAAGTGGTTTCATCGACTCTTAGGTTCCTGGTTTATTTTACTCGCTAAGGGAAATTTTTGTTTTGCGTATTTATGGTCTTTCTGTTTTAAATATGGAACTTCAGAAGGGCTAGAGAGAGTTTCAAAAGTTAGAGCACAAACCCTCATCCCAGGATAAATAGCTATTGGAAGAGTCCCCAAATTACCAAGCTCCATTACTGCTTTTCCTCTCCAACCAGGATCAAATCTGGCAGCAGTTGAATGAACAACTATTCCAAGTCTTCCTAAAGAAGACCTGCCATCAAGTCGCGCCATCAAATCCGAAGGCAATATAATTTCTTCTTTAGTTACAGCCAAAATAAAGTCTCCAGGCTGCATAATCAAAGAGTCGGGCTTTTTAATTTTAATTTCCTCCATTATTTCATCAATAGGTAGTTCCTGTTTAAGGTCAATGTACGGGAATTTAGTGCGTTTAAATATTTTAAAAACATTTCCTAATCGCAAATCTAAGGAACAAGGGCCTAATTGCTCTTTTAAATTTGGTTTTGGAGTTATTTTAATCTGACCTGTTTTTAAATATTTTTTAATTTCTCTATCAGACAAAATCATAGTGATAATGTTAAGTTAGTCGCTGATTTCAATTCCCATGTTTTTGGCAGTCGCTTCGATTATCTTTATTGCCTTTTCAATATTATCGGTATTTAAATCGGCCATTTTTTGCAAAGCTACTTTTTTCAATTGCTCTCTGGTAATCCTTCCGACTTTTGTTTTATTAGGTTCGCCAGAGCCTTTCTCAATCCCGGCAGCTTTTTTTAAAAATTCAGAAGCTGGTGGAGATTTTAATTTAAAATCATAAGTCCGGTCTTCATAAACTGTAATTTCTACCGGAATAGTAAAACCTTCTTGGTTTTTTGTTGCTTCATTAAATTTTTGGCAAAACTCAGCAATATTTAAACCATACTGAGCTAAAGTTGGACCAACTGGCGGTGCTGGTGTTGCTTTTGCAGCTGGGGCTTGAAGCTTAATTACTGCTTTAATTTTTTTCATAAATATTTTACATTTTCTTAATTTGTAATGAATCCAATTCCACCGGTGTATCGCGGCCAAACATATTGACTAAAACTTTTACTTTCCCTCTTTCTGCATCAATTTCTGAAATTTTTCCATCAAAGTCTCTAAATGGTCCGTCAATAATCTTTACTGGATCCCCAATTTTAACATCAATTTTATATTGAGGAGTTTCTACTCCCATTCTCTTTTTTAAAATATCTATTTCTTTTTCGGAAACTGGAACAGGAATAGTTCCTGCTCCCACAAAACCGGTTACATTAGGAGTATTTCTAACCACATACCAAGAATCATCAGTAACAATCATCTCAACTAAAACATAACCCGGGTAAATTTTTTCTTCAACTACTTTTCTTTTCCCATTTTTAATTTTAATCTTTTTTTCTTTTGGTACCAGGACATTAAAAATTTTATCTTCCATGCCTAAAGATTCAATTCTTTGTTTTAAATTTTTGGTAACTGCGTCCTCATATCCAGAATAAGTGTGAATAACATACCAATTTTTTTGTTGTGGTAAACGCTGTTTTGGCATACTTTACAATATAAATTTATTTAATAAGGTTGTGAATATAAAATCTATTCCTCCCAGAAATATAGCGACGGCTATTGAAACCCCAATGACAATCAGAGTATATCTTAAAGTCTCTTGCCTTGTTGGCCAATTAATCTTTTTCATCTCCAGGCGGACTTCTTTTAGAAACGTTAAGATTTTTTTAGGAAACTGGCGAATATTCATAGTTATAAAACTTTTCGAAGTTTTAAAAATGGCCTCCCCGGCCATCAAGTTTTATGATAGCCAAAGAGAATTTATATGTCAACCCCGCACATAACTTATTATGTGCGGAGGTCAAGATTTTTAGATATCTAAATTCTTAACCTTTTTCGCATAGGTCTGGATGAATTTCTTTCTCGGTAATACCTCTTTTCCCATCAGAGTATCAAAAATTCGATCTGCCTGTTTGGCGTTTTCAATATTGATTTTTAATAAGATTCGGTTTTCTGGGTTCATGGTTGTCTCCCAGAGTTGAGAAGGGTTCATTTCTCCCAAACCCTTGTAGCGCTGAATAGTTATACCAGTGAATTTTTCTTCTTTTGTCTCTTCTTTTTTGCCCTTTTTCTTTTGCTTTTTGCCTTTGCGAAATTCTGAAAGAATTTCAGCTTTATCAGCTTCAGTATAGGCATATTCAATCTTTTTCCCAGCCTGAATTTTATAGAGCGGGGGTTGAGCGATGTAAAGATAACCTTTTTCAATAATTGGTTTAAAATAACGGTAAAAAAGAGTTAAAAGCAGAGTCCGAATATGTTGACCATCAACATCGCTATCGGCCATCAAGATTACCCTATGATATCTTAGTTTCTCTAAATTAAAATCTTCGGCAATGGCTGTTCCCAAAGCAATTATTAGAGATTTTATTTCTTTTGAGGCTAAAATTTTGTCTAAGCGAGCTCTTTCTACATTCAATATTTTACCCCGGAGAGGTAAAATAGCCTGAAACTTTCTATCTCGGCCTTGTTTTCCACTTCCGCCGGCTGACTCGCCTTCCACTATGTAAAGTTCTGACTCTTCAGGTTTTTTTGAGGCGCAATCAGCTAATTTCCCCGGTAGGGCTAAACCTTCCAAAATTCCTTTTCTTAAAACTGTTTCTCGAGCAGCTTTAGCTGCCGCTCTAGCTTTTTGAGCTAAGAGACAATTTTCAATGATAGCTCTGGCGTCTGCAGGATTCCTTTCCAGAAAATCAGTCAAACTTTCAGAAACTACTCCCTCAACCACCACCTTAGCTTCAGGGTTTCCCAATTTCGCCTTGGTCTGCCCTTCAAATTGGGGCTCTTTTATTTTAACTGAAACCACTCCGGTAAAACCTTCTCTTATATCCTTGCCTGATAAGTTTTCATCGGTTTCCTTAAGTAAGCCCAATCTTCTGGCATAATCATTAAAAGTTCGGGTCAAGGCAGTCCGGAAAGCTGTTAAATGAGTGCCGCCTTCCTGGGTCCAGATGTTGTTGGCAAAGCTTTCTTCATAACATTCATACTCTTGGGTGTATTGAAAAGCAGCTTCCACAATTATTCCATTTTTTAGGCCCGAACAACAGAAAATATTTGAGTGACGGGGAACCGCCCCTCCAACCAGGTACCTAATATAGGCAGCTAAGCCTCCTTCAAAATAAAAAGCATAACTTTGCTTTTGTTTTGTTCTTTCATCTGAAACAGTTATTTTTATTCCTTTGGTTAGATAGGCTTGCTGGCGAAGATGGTTTAAAATTTTTTTGAGGTCGAAATTTATTTCCTTAAAAATTTCTAGATCTGGCTCAAAAATAACCGTGGTTCCTGTCTCCCGGCACTTGCCGATTTTTTTAACTTTAGTCTTCGTTTTTCCTCTTGAATATTCTTGAGAATATTTTAATCCCCCCCGACAAACCTCAACCTTCATCCATTTAGATAAAGCACAAACTACCGAAACTCCAACTCCATGAAGCCCTCCGGCTACCCTGTAAGCTTTACCTCCAAATTTTGCTCCGGCATGCAAGGTAGTCATTACTGTCTCTAAGGCTGATTTTTTTGTCTGGGGATGTTTTTCTACCGGGATACCACGCCCATTATCTACAGTTTTAACTTGATTATTCGGTAAAAGTATAACTTCCATCTGATTTCCGTATCCGGCCATAAATTCATCTAATGCGTTGTCACAGGTTTCATATATTAAATGATGAAGACCATCGGGACCAGTAGACCCTATGTACATTCCCGGCCTCTTGCGGATTGGCTCAAGACCTTTGAGAACATAAATATCTTTAGCTGTATAATCCGAAGTTGCCTTTTTTCTGGTTTTCTTTCTGATTATGGTTGGCTTTTTTATTTTTTTGGATTTTCTTGGCATATTTTATTTTCTTACTTCCCACCCTGGATTTTCTTCCAAGGTCTTAATTATTTTCTGGTGGATTTTATTAATTTCTTTTGAAGATAAAGTTCTCGTCTCTGACTGATAAACTATATGGAAGGCTAAATTCTTTTTTCCTTCGGGCAACTCCTCTCCTTCATAAATATCAAAAAGGTCAACATCTCTAATTAGAGAGCTGCCAGTAACCTCAATCATATTCAAAACTTCCTCTACTCTAACCATTCGAGGAACTAAGATAGCTATGTCTCTGACTGCTGCTGGATAAGAAGAAATTGGCTGATATTCCTGTTCTTCAGAGGTTAATTTTTGTAATTTCTCAAAATCTAGGTCAAAAAGGACTACTTTGCTGGTTATTTTAAAATCATCTAAAATTTTTGGCAAAATCTCTCCTAAAAATCCGATTTCCGTATGGTTGACTTTAATTTCAGCACATTTTTGTAGCTGCCAAATTGATAATTTACTTTCCTCTGGAGTTGGTTGATGGGAATCGTACCAAATATTTGAAATCCCAAATTTATTGAGCAACAAATCGATGACTCCTTTTGCTTCAAAAAAGGCATCGCCGATAATTGCTCCTCCAAGCATCCTTTTTTCTTTTAAATCTTTAGTTCTCTTAAACACTTTCCCTAATTCGAAAATCTTAATCTCTGGCAACTGTTTTATATTATTTCTGATATTTTTTAATAAATTCGGAATCAAACTCGCTCTCAGATATTTTTGTTCTATACTTACCGGGTTTTCTACTTCAATTAGATTTTTGGCTCGAAAAATCTTTGCCTCCTTTTCACCAATGAAAGAATAATTATAAACTTCAGTAAATCCAGCTTGCTTTAAAATATCTTTTGCCATATTTTCCCAAAAAATATCAAGATTTCTTTTTGGCGGAATTAAAGCTGCTATTGGGAAAATGGAAGGAATTTTTTGATATCCATAAATCCTGCCGATCTCCTCAATTAAATCTTCCGGAATTGAAATATCGCGCCTAAATGTGGGCACAACCACATTTAGAATTTTCAATTTACACTTTTCAATTTTCAAACCTAATCTTTGTAAAATGTTTTTTATTTCGTTTTGGGGAATTTTTACTCCCAATAATCTCTCAACATAATCCAAATCCAATTTAATTCTTTTTGGGGAAACTTTTTTGGGGTAAAAATCAATTAAACCCTGGGCTATCCTGCCACCGGCAATTTCCTGAATCAAACTGCAAACTCTTTTCTGACCAAACTCACATAAATTAGGGTCTATGCCATTTTCAAATCTCCAGGAGGCATCGGTTTTTAATTTTAATCTTCGAGAAGCTTTCCGAGTAAGCTGAGGATTAAAATTAGCAGCTTCAATAATTATATTTTTAGTTTTTGAATCAATTTCGGCTTTTTTGCCCCCCTTTATTCCAGCAACGCACAAAGGACTTTCTGAATCAGCAATTACTAAAACATTCTCATCTAAATCATATTTTTCATCGTCAAGGGTCAAAATTTTTTCTCCTTTTTTGGCTCGCCTCACAATTATTGTTTTTAATTTGGGATTTGGGATTTTTGCGCCTGAGACCTTATCAAGGTCGAAGGCGTGCAAAGGTTGACCAGTTTCCAACATTACATAGTTTGCTATATCAACAATATTGTTAATTGGCCGCAAACCGCAAATTTTCAATCTCGCCTTTACCCATTTTGGCGAAGAACCAACTTTAACATCAGTGACCACTCTGGCGGTATATCGAGGACAAGCTGGTTTATCTTTGACCTCGACCGAAACAAAGTCTTTAGCTTTTATTTTCTGGTCTTCTTCAATAATGGACATCGGATGTCGACAATTAGCGTTTATGATGGCTGCTATTTCCCTTACTATTCCTAAGTGAGAAAAGCAATCAGAAGCCCTATTTGGCAAGACATCGATATCGAAAACCCAATCTTTACCTTTTTTTTCTAGACTTTCTACTTCAAAAAAATGCATAGTCAAAAGCTCAGCCAATTTTTCTGGTTTAGGTAATCTTTTTTTAAAAAATGATTGTAGCCAATCGTATGAAAATATCATATTTTGTCTGTCGGTATTTGATACCGACAGGCTTAAAATTGGTGGAGAAAGCGGAGGTCTCCAGAATAGAACAATCTAATATCGTTGATTTTGTATTTCATCATAGCTAATCTATCTAAACCTATTCCAAAGGCAAATCCCTGCCAGTTTTTTGGGTTAAGCCCGGCTGCTTTAAAAACATTAGGGTGAACCATCCCAGCTCCCATCATCTCCATCCAGCCGGTTCTTTGGCAGGCAGAACAACCCTTTCCCTTACAATTTAGGCAGGTCATATCAACTTCAAATGAAGGTTCAGTAAAAGGGAAGAAACCTGGTCTTAAGCGAATTTTAATCGGTTTTTCAAAAAATTTCTGAAAAAATTCCTGGATAATTGCTTTAAAATTGGCTACTGTGACTTTTTTATCAACCATTAATCCCTCAATTTGATAAAAGTTAATTTCGTGGCTGGCGTCAGTGGCTTCATGGCGGAAAACTCGACCAGGAACAATAATACGTAAGGGAGGGTTATTTTTTTTCATATAACGAATTTGAACTGGTGAAGTATGAGTTCTTAAAAGCAGACCGTTTTTAAGATAAAAAGTGTCCCAAAGGTCTCTAGCTGGATGGTCTTTGGGAATATTTAGGGCGTCGAAATTGTACCATTCAGTTTCAATCTCCGGACCTTCAACCACTGAAAAACCCATTAATTGAAAAATTTCCTCGGTTTTACTTTTAACTTGCGATAGAGGATGTAAATGCCCAAGAACTGGCTTTTTTCCCGGCCGAGTTATATCAATCCATTCGATTTTAGCAGTCTCTTTTTTAATTTTTTCTTTAATCTCTTGTACTTTTTGGTCGCATTTAATTCTCAGAAAATTTTTAAGTTCATTTGCCTCTTTGCCAATTTTAACCCTTTTTGCCTTTGGCAACTTTTCTAAAGAACGCAAAATCTGGGTAAGCTCTCCCCTCTTCCCTAAATATCTTTTAAAAATATCATTCAACTCTTTTAAATCCTTTGCCGAATCAATGGCTTTTTTGATTTGATTTTTGAGTAATTTAAGGTTAATTTTTAGCATCTTCATTGTTTCATTTTACCTTAATTTTGAACAGATTTCAAGTAAAAATATGTGGATAACTACTACTAAAATATGGTCAAAATTTGAACTCAATTTGAAGAATAAAAAAAACGCCGGTTTTACGGCTTCCAAAAAATTTGACCGCCGAGCCGCGAAGCGGCGAGGCGAAATTGTTGACTTTTTCCAACTGGCGGGGACGATGGGACTCGAACCCACAACCCCATGCTCGACAAGCATGTGCTCTAGCCAATTGAGCTACATCCCCATGTGCCGATGGAAGGAATCGAACCTTCATCTAGGCCTTATGAGAGCCCCACTTTAACCATTAAGCTACACCGGCTAAACTAGTTGCGGGGACTGGAATTGCACCAGCGTCTCGAGGTTATGGGCCTCGCAAGATACTACTTCTCCACCCCGCGGCGTTATTATATCGTAGTTTTTAATAAAAATCAACCTCGTAGAAGAATTTTGAATGAGCTTCGCTCGAATTAATTTATTTTTTTAAAATTTCTCTACGGGGTCAAACCCTAAAATACCTGTAAATCCTGAAGGGCCTGTTCATAAATTTTCAATACTTTTTGGGCCTGGTCTAAGGTTAACTTGTAATCCGGGTCATAGACAATATTGTTGCGAACCTCATGAGCTTCCCGGCTTTCTTCAACGTTTGGAAGGATATCTGTGGTCACCTGCTTTAACCTATCTCCCAGGATCTCTCCCTTAAAACCCATTCTTTCCAGGACGTCGTTCAACATACTATCTGCCTCAATCACTGCCAGCTTATATTCTGATTCAGCGCCAAGTTCTAATCTTCCCTTAATCTTTGACCAAATTTTGGCCATTTTTTTTATTCCATAAGGCCGGTAAGTTAAAATCTCTACCATATCTTGCAAAAATCTATATTTTAGCCAGCTACTTTTTCTAAGAGAATGAAAAATAATAACAAGTAAAAACAAAGAAATAACTATAAAAAGAATTTTTAGGGAGAGCAAAATTCCCGGGGTAATGAATTTTAAATAAATTAAATTCTCTAACATAATTTTTCAAAAACTTCCCCAAACTCTAAAATTTTGTTTTCCTCAAAAGCCTTTCCAATGATTTGGAGCCCTACCGGAAGACCATGAGTTTTACCGCAAGGCAGAGAAAGAGCGGGTAATCCGGCTAAATTTACTGAAACAGTAAAAATATCAGATAGATACATTGTCAAGGGATTGGTAATTTTTTCTCCAATCTTAAAAGCCGGAGCTGCCGAAGTAGGAGTCAAAATAAGGTCAACCATCTCAAAAGCCTTATTAAAATCTTCTAAAATCTTAGTCCGAACTTTTTGAGCTCTTAAATAATAAGCTTCATAGAAACCTGCAGATAAAGCATAGGTTCCGAGCATAATTCGGCGTCTCACCTCTGGGCCTAAACCTTTTTCCCTTGATTTTAAATAAACATCTAATAAACTATCTGTCTCCTCCGGGAAATATCCATATTTTATTCCATCGTATCTCGCTAAATTAGCCGAGGCTTCAGAAGGCATCACTAAATAATAAGTGGCAAGAGCATATTCGGTGTGAGGTAAGCTTATTTCTTCAATTTTCGTTCCCAGAGCTTCAATTTTTTTAATTGCCTCTTTTATTATTCTCTCCACCTCAGCATCCATTCCTTTAATAAAATATTCTTTAGGAATTCCAATGCGTAAATTTGGAATTTGGAATTTGGAACCTGCAATTTTAGATTCGACCGAAGTCGAATCTAATGGGTCTTTTCCCGAGATTGCATCAAAAACTATTTTAGCATCTTTGACTGTTTTAGTAATAGTCCCTATCTGGTCTAAGGAAGAAGCCATAGAAATCAAGCCATAACGAGAAACTGCTCCATAGGTTGGTTTTAGTCCAACTACTCCGCAAAAAGAAGCTGGTAAACGAATAGATCCTCCTGTATCAGAACCTAAAGCATAGCAACAAAGATTGGCACAGACAGCAGCTGCCGATCCCCCAGAAGAGCCTCCAGGGACCCGGGTCAAATCATGGGGATTACGGGTAGAGCCAAAAGCTGAGTTTTCAGTCGAAGAACCCATGGCAAATTCATCCATATTTGTCTTTCCTAAAATTACTGCCCCAATTTCTTTAAGTTTTTTTATGACAGTGGCATCATAAGGGGCAATATAATTTTCCAGAATTTTTGAGCCAGCCGTGCATTTAATATTTTCAACTAAAATATTATCTTTAACTGCCAGGGGAATACCGGCCAGAATTGAGGTCTCTCTTCCTTGAGAAATCATTTCGTCAATTCCCTTTGCCTGATTAATTGCTAAATCTTTGCTTATAGTTAAAAAAGCTCGGAATTTTTTGTCTTCTTTTTTGATTTTCTCTAAATGAATTTTACAGAGTTCAAAGGCTGAAAACTCTTTTTTCAATAAACTATCATGAATTTCTTTTATTGTTAAATTTTTTAATTCCACAGATTTAGTGCAAAAGTATGCTGCTACATAACGGTATACTTTTGTCCAACTTTTATTTGAAAATAGATTTTACTTTTAAATAGCCGTTTTTAGTCTCGGGCGCTAACTTCAATAACTTTGGACTTTGGACTTTGGACTTTGGACTTTTATCTTTTCTCATTACATTTTCGATTTTAATTGAGTGGCTGGTTGGTAGAGTTTTTGAAATATCAACTTCTTTTAATTTTTCCACATAATTCAAAATCAAAGAAAGCTCCCTGGTAAACTTTTCTTCTTCCTTTTTGGTTATGCCAATTCTGGCAAGTTTGGCAATATGTTCAACTTCTTGTTTGGAAATCATAGAATCGCGGTTATTTTGGTGATTCTAAATACTCTGTCTCTACCAACACCTCATGTAATTCATCAAGATTCTCTAAAACCAACCCTCCTCCCCTAACCATCGCTGTCAGAGGATCATCAACGATTTTGGCAGGAATTTTTGTCTCTTTTGCAACCAGGATATCCAACCCCCGCAAGAGACTACCGCCGCCAGCAAGATAAATACCGCTTGCCATAACATCAGCAAGAAGTTCTGGAGGAGTTTCCTCGACTGTAGTTTTTATGGCTGCAATAATCTGGCTAACCGATTTTTTTAAAGCCCTTCTAATATCTTCGTCAGAGACTAAAATTTCTTCAGGGAGACCTGTAACTAAATTTCTTCCCCGAAGAGGCATTTCTTTTTTTTCTTTGAGCGGATAGGCAGAACCAATGTTAATTTTAATTTCCTCGGCCGTTCTTTCTCCAATTAATAACTTATATTCTTCTTGAGCAAATTGAATTATGTCTTCATTAAGTTTATCTCCGGCAGTTCTCAGGCTTTTGGCAATAACTATTCCCCCTAAAGAAATTACTGCTACTTCAGTTGTTCCTCCTCCAATGTCAACAATAAAATTACCTCCGGCATCTTGAACCGGGAGCCGAGCGCCGATAGCAGCTGCCATCGGTTGTTCAATTAAATAGACTTCTCTTGCTCCAGCATTTTTTGCCGCATCTTCAACTGCCTTTTTTTCCACCTCAGTTACCCCGCAAGGAATACCAATAATTACTCGAGGCCTGGGACTGAGGATAAATTTTCTTTTATGAACTTTTTCAATAAAATATCTCAACATTTGTTCAGTAACATCAAAATCAGAAATTACTCCTGAAACCAAAGGCCGGGTAGCTACAATATGAGCCGGAGTTCGACCAACCATCTTTCGAGCCTCTTCTCCTATGGCTAAAATTTGACCAGTTTTTCGGTTTATAGCTACTACCGAAGGTTCTGCAATCACAATCCCCCGGCCTCTGACATAAACAAGAGAATTGGCTGTTCCCAAATCAATGGCAATGTCTTGAAAAAATGTCCTCCAAATTTTATTTAACATAGTAATTAATTAATAATTTATTAATAGGCCTGGGCGAAAATCCACTGTCTCTTGGCTTTCTTTCCGCAGTAAATACATTTTCCCTGTTTTTGTGGAGCATCAAGGGGTAAACATCTAATAGTTGCTTTGGTTTCCTCTTTTATTTTCGCTTCACATTTAGAATTTTCGCACCAAAAAGCTTTCAAAAAACCTCTGTTTCTACTCATTATATCTTTAAATTCTCTATAATTAAAAGTTTGTCTTGTATTTTTTTTAAGATATTGGCTGCTTTTTTCAAATAAACTTTTTTGAATTAAATCTAAAACCTTTTTTACTTTAGAGCTCAAAGAACTAAAAGAAGCATAATATTCTTTACCATTATCTCTTCTAACTAACTTTAATTTCCCTTCTTTTATTTCTCTCTGCCCAATTTCAATTCTTAAAGGCACTCCTTTTAATTCCCACTCATTAAATTTCCACCCTACTGAATATTCTTTTTTATTATCAGTCTCAACCCTAAAATCTTTTAAGATATCTTTAAGGTCTTCTGATCTCTTTTGTAAATCTTTATCACTTGATTTACCTTGAAAGATCGGAATGACAATAACTTGAATTGGAGCTAATTTTGGAGGAATTACCAGTCCGGAATCATCGCCATGAACCATAATCAAGGCTCCAATACTTCTGGTAGATAAACCCCAAGAGGTTTGCCAAGGTATTTTTTCTTTTCCATCTCTTCCTAAAAATTTAATATTAAATACTTTAGCAAAATTCTGACCCAAATCATGAGAAGTACATCCTTGAAGAGCTTTACCATCGGGCATTAACATTTCGTAAGCATAAGTGTCTTTTGCTCCGGGAAATTTCTCAGCTTCGGACTTTTTACCCCAAATTCCATTGATCGCAAAAAAATCTTGGTAAAGTTTAACATAATTATTTAAAGCCCTCATTACTTCTGTCAGAGATTCTTCATGGGTTTCATGAACAGTGTGAGCTTCTTGCCATAAAAATTCAGTTGTTCTTAAAAACAAATGGGTTCTCATTTCCCAGCGAATAACATTACACCATTGATTTATTAAAACTGGTAAATCTCTCCAAGATTTTATCCATTTAGCAAACATCTCATATATAATCGTCTCCGATGTTGGCCTAAGAACAAGTTTTTCTTTCAGTTTTTTCCCTCCACCAATTGTCACTATTGCTAATTCTGGTGAAAATCCTTTGATATGAGCTCTTTCTCTTTTTAAAAATTTTTCTGGAATAAAAAGAGGAAAATAGGCACTTTTAACCCCGGCTCTCTTAATCTGCTCATCTAAAACTTTCTGAATATTTTCCCAAATAGCATAACCATAAGGTTTGAAGATTTGGCATCCTTTGACTGGAGCATAATCAGCTAATCCCGCTTTTAATATTACGTCAACATACCATTGAGAAAAATCTTTTGATTTTTTAATAAGTTGTTCTTTTTCGAACTTTTTTTTCATATATTTAAAATAATCTGGTGATATCTTTTATTGTTACCAAAACCATTAGAACAATCAATATCATAAAGAAAGCAAAAGTTATATTTTGTTCAATTTTTTGAGAAACTGGTTTTCTTCTTACTGCTTCAATTCCTAAAAATAAAAGTTTTCCTCCATCTAAAGCTGGAATTGGTAAAATGTTGAACAAAGCAAAATAAATAGAAATAATGGCAATAAATTGTAAAAAATAAATTACTCCCAATTGACTAACCTGGGTAAATAAAGAAAAAATTCCTACCGGCCCCATTAATTGAACTCCGGTTGGTAATCCCTTTATTAGATTGCCTAAGGCCTGAGCCCAACCCTGAATTACTGCTATTGTTAAATTCCCAGTAGCCAAAATTCCTTGAAAGGGAGCTTTGTACCAGGGATAACTTTTAATCGCTGTCCGGACTAAAGCTACTCCCATTGCCCCCTCTCTGGCTGGCGGTGAAACTCTCGGAACTAAAGAAACATCAAAAACTTCTTTCCCTCTTTCAATCATTAAAGTTATCTCTTCTCCTTTATGTAAATTTGTAAATTCTTGAACTTCTTTTACCTTATTGATTATTAATTGCTGGCCGCTTGCCTCGTTAGAAATCTCTGATTTCTTTTCGGGGTCAATTGTTAATTTTTTTATCGTATCACCAACTTCCAAGTTAGCTTTCTCAGCCGGCGAGCCTGGAGCGACAGCGGCAATCTGAACTCTCGGATTTATCAATTCACCATTTTCTTCATCAGAAATAGCGGTCGGCACTCCCAAACTCATCACGATGCTTAACAAAATTGCTGAAATTATCCAAAAACTAACCACTCCACCTAAAACAATAAAAACTCTCTGCCAGATTGGTTTTTGAGAAAAACTTCGCTCGTGCTCAATTCCGCCTTCCTCTCCATAAATTTTAACAAATGCTCCAAAAGGTAAAAGATTTAAAGAATAAATCGTCTCGCCAATTCTTTTCCCAAATAATCTAGGAGGATAGCCAATTCCAAATTCCTCAACTTTCACTCCAAAGCGCTTGGCTAAAATAAAATGGCCAAACTCATGTAAAATTATTAAACCTATTAGACTGATAAAAGCAATAAAAATTGTGAGAATCATATTTTTACTCCATTATCTCCTTCTTTTTTCTCTCCTCAATCTTTTTAATCTTTTCATTGTACTCAGCAATCAATTCTTGAAGTTCGTCTTTTGCCCGAAATTTATCATCTTCTCGAATTTTTCCCTGCCTAAACCCCTCTTGAATCTGGCGCCAGGCTTCCTCTCTCCAGCGCCTGAAAGTCAAACGAGCTGCTTCTAATTTTTCGTTTAAAACCCGGAGAAGATTCTTTCGATATTCTTCGCTTAGAGGAGGAAAAGAAAGTCTAATTAAATCTTTTTCAACAATTGGATTTATACCCAAATTTGATTCCAAGATGGCTTTTTCAATATTTAGAAGAATTGATTGGTCCCAGGGTTGAATGCAAAGAGTTCTGGGACCAGAAGTTGAAACTGAAGATAGTTGTTTTAAGGGAGTTTTTTTTCCGTAGTAATCAACCATTAAATCTTCAACCAAGGAGGTTGAAACCCGTCCGGTTCGAATTTTAGCTAATTCCCTATCTAAAAAATTAATGGTTTTGTCGAGTTCGGGTTTGATTTTGTTAATAATTTCTTTATGCATGTTCACTTTCTCAAATTTATAATTGTATCGCTAATATTTCCAAAGCCAGTCTTGGATTGACATTGGTCTTTTTAATTAAAAAATTTATTTTTTGAATAAGTTTAAGAATTTTTCTTATTCTGGAGGAAGAGTAATTATTAAATTGAAGGCCGTTTGAAGGCTTTTGACCTGCACTTTGAGCCAGCAAAACATTTCTAAAACATCTCAGCCAAATATCTAAAATTTTTCTTAAGCTCTGAGGGTCTTGAGACAAATCTTTGGCATATTGAAAACGAGTGGATAATTCTGAATTTGAAAATTTAATTAAATCTTTTATTGCTTTTCTTTGATTTTCTAATTTCCGAGAGTCAGAAATAAAATCTATGGCTACTCCCGGCCTCCCCATAGAAGAACGGACTAATTCTTCAATTTCTTTTTTGGGAATTCCTTGGCTTTCTAAATATTTTTTAATCTCTATTTTCTTCACCGGATAGAATTTTATGATTTCGCATCTTGAGAGGATGGTCGGAAACAATATTTCCGGATATTCAGTTATTAAAATTAAAATGGCTCTGCCTTTTGGTTCCTCAAGGGTTTTTAAAAGACAGTTCTGAGCTTCCTGATTCATACAATGAGCCTGATCTATAATTGCTGCTTTGAAAGAAGATATTAAGGGCTTGAAAGACAACCTCCGGATAAATTCTCTAATCTGAGAAATTTGGATTTCACCTTTTTGGGGCTCGACAAAAATAAAATCAGGATGTTGTCTTGTCTGGATATCCTCATTAAAAAGCCTTTCAACAAATTCAATAGCTAAAGTTTTTTTCCCTAATTGGGCTTGACCAACAAATAAATAAGCATGGGAAGTTCTTCCAATTTCTGCGGATTTTCTCAAAAATTGCCATTGTTTTTGGTGACCAATCAACATAAATCGATGCCAATATACGAATTGATACTAATTATACGAATTTTATTAGTATCATTAGTATGTATTAGCATATTAGTATCGCGTTTATTTTTTTGACATTATGCTCTTTTTATATACATCTAAGTTTTCCAAGACGATTCCTGTTCCCTTAGCCACGCATAACAAAGGTTCCTCAGCTATAAAACAGGGTATCCCGGTTGCCTGGGCTACCATCTCATCAATATTTCTAAGCAAGGCTCCACCTCCTGAAAGAATCATTCCTTTGTCCATAATATCAGCAGATAACTCAGGCGGAGTGTCTCTTAGAACTTGTTTAACTACCTGAATAATTTCAGTCAAGACATCAGAAACTGCTTCGCAGACCTCATTAGAAGAAATTTTAATCGTTCGTGGTAACCCTAAAATTAAATCCCTCCCCCGAATTTCCAAATATCTTTCCTCTTCCTCGGT
The DNA here is from genome assembly GCA_964551595.1 of uncultured Candidatus Saccharibacteria bacterium. Lineage (GTDB taxonomy): Bacteria > Patescibacteriota > Minisyncoccia > Minisyncoccales > CAZKCU01 > CAZKCU01. Next base: position 40,032 of record CAZKCU010000002.1, on the reverse strand, counting down.
TGAGGCGGTGCCGATTTTTATTTTTATTTCCTCGGCAGTCTGGGAACCTATGGCTAAATTATATTTTTTCTTAATATAATCTGCGATTGCCGAATCCATTTTGTCACCGGCAGTCCTTACTGAATTAGAGGCAACTATTCCTCCAAGAGAAATTACCGCCACCTCGGATGTCCCACCGCCAATGTCAATAATTATATGTCCGGAACAAGAATTAATAGGAATACCGGCCCCAATGGCTGCTAAAATTGGCTCTTTTGCCACATAGACAGCCTTAGCTCCAGCAGCAAGACCAGCTTCAATTACCGCCCTTCTTTCAGTGGAGGTAATACCGGCCGGTACTCCAATTATTAACTCAGGCTTGAAAAGCCGGAACTTACCACTTGTCTTGGTAATAAAATATCTCAACATGGCCTCAGTAATTCGGTATTCAGCAATAACTCCATCTTTTAGGGGGCGGTAAACTCTGATAGTATCAGGAGTCCGGCCAGTCATCTCTTTAGCTTCAGCTCCCACTGCTAAAATTTTATTTTCGGAAAGAGTCACCGCTACCACTGAAGGTTCTTCTAAAACCACCCCTTTACCAGGGATAAAAACTAATGAATTACAGGTTCCAAGATCGATGCCGATTTTTGTGACGAACATAGTGGTAATACCAAGTTAGTCGCTCGCCCTCTCTGGAGCTTTCGCTCCAGCGCTCGGTCTTTGGCCTCGCTTCGGGCTTGCTCTTTCTTAATTGCGAAGCAATTACAAGGAGGCGCGGAGCGACGACTGGTTTGTAAAACCCTCTGTTTTTAATCTTTTCCTACACGGGAGAACCGAAGGGTTCTCCCGACCCCTCTCCGATTTGGGTTGTTTATTTTTAAACACTTACTCGTTTTATGTTTGCTCCTAACTTTTGGAGTCTCTCCTCTATTCTCTCATATCCTCTATCAATTTGCTCCACATTCTCAATTATAGTCTTGCCTCGAGCTAAAAGCCCAGCTAAAACCAGAGCCGCTCCAGCTCTTATATCCCATGATTCAATTCTAAATCCTTTCAGAGGAGTTTTGCCGAAAACAAAAGCTCGATGTGGGTCAACTATTTCAATATCAGCCCCCATTTTCCTTAATTCATCCACATAACTAAATCTATTCGGATATAAGGGGTCATGGATTAAACTTTTGCCTTTTGCCTGGGTCAAAAGAGGAACAATAATCGGCAATAAGTCAGTTGGGAAACCAGGATAAGGAAGAGCTTGAACTCGAGCTGACTTTAAATCTCCTCCCCCCAAAACTTCAATTGAGTCATCTATTCTTCTGAATTCAACTCCTACTTCTTTCAATTTGGCTAAAAAAAGATCTAAATGTCCAGATACTATGTTATCTACTTTAAGTTTTTTGCCACAGCTAGCTCCCATAATAATAAATGTGCCGGCTTCAAGGTAATCAGGAATAGTTTTGTGAACTGTCCCTTTTAGTTTTTTCGCTCCTTGGATTCTCAAGGTATGAGTCCCTATTCCTTTTATATTTCCACCCATACTATTTAACATTTTAGACAAATCCTGAACATGAGGCTCGCAGGCTGCTCCTTTTATTATGGTTTCGCCTTCGGATAAGGTAGCTGCCATCATTAAATTTTCAGTTGCGGTAACGCTAAATTCCGGTAAAACGATTTCTTTTCCGCGAAGACCGGTTGATTTAAAATAGTAAAAATCACCAGTTTCTTTAATTTCAACTCCTAATTGTTTGAGGGCTTGTAAATGAGTACTAATTGGTCTTAATCCAATTCTATCTCCCCCCGGTCTGGAAATCTTAAATTCTTTAAATCTTGGCAAAAGAGCGCCAATTAAAAGTACAGAAATTCGAGCTTTAGAAATCTTCTCAAAATCTATTTTTTCCGGGTCAACTTTCCCTCCGGCTTTAATTCTAACCTTCCTTTCATTAATCCACTCTACATTTGCTCTCATTTCTTTCAAAATTTCCAGCAGATTAAAAATATCAGAAATTCGAGGAAGATTATCAATTAGGCATTCTTCATCAGTAAGTAAAGTGGCAGCCAAAAGGGCTCCGGCCGCATTTTTAGAGCCCCTCACCTCAATCTCTCCTTCAAGAGGTTTTTTACCTTCAATTATAAATTTTTCAGCCATTATAATTTATCTTATATTAAAATTCAAAACTTGGCAAATCCTTTTAGAAAGGTTAAAATTATTTATTATGACTCGGAAAACTCGAACTATTTTATTCTTTATTTGTCTCTTTTTATTTCTCTTAATTGCTCCAGCAGTTGTTTTTTATTCTCAGGGTTATAGGTTTGACTTCGAAAAGAAAAAGGTTACCCAAACTGGGGCTTTTTATTTTAAGGTTTTGCCAAAAAGCACCCAAATTTATTTTGACGGCAAACTAAAAAAGAAAACTGATTTTCTCTTTGGTTCAACTCTGATTGAAAATCTCTTACCCAAAACCTATAACATCCAAATAAAGAAGGAAGGATACATCAGTTGGGAAAAAACTTTAGAAATAAAAGAAAAACAAGTTACTGAGGCAAAAAATATTGTCTTAATCCCTGAAAACCCCGGCTTTGCTGTTTTAAGCAAAGAAGTAAAAGATTTCTTTTTTTCACCCGATGGGAAAAAAATAATTCTTGAAGAAATCAGAGAAAACGGTTGGCAGATTAATCTTTATGATTTAAAAAACAATGTTAAAAGTTATTTGATTGGAGAAAAAGACATCGCCAAAGGTAAGAAAATTAAAGTTGATTTTCTTAGTTTAGAATTTTCTCCAGATTCTAAAAGGATTTTATTAAAAGTCGGTTTTGAAGGGAAAGAGAAATATTTTATTTTGGACCTGGAGAAAACTCCTCCCGACTTAATTTCCCTCGATTTTTTAGGAGCTGACATTAAGGATATCTCTTTTAATTCTCAAGTTCCCCAAAAAATATTTTTTACTAAGCTATCTGAAAAGAAAATTAAGGAAAACAAAATTTCCCAAACAGAGCTCTTTGAAGCTGACTGGGAAACCAAAGAAATCTCTCAAGCTATCTTGGATAATTTAGTAACTTACGGGATTTCCGAAGGAAATATGTTATTGATTTCAAATGAAGGGTTTCTTTTTAGAACCGACCTTTCTGGAAAAAAACAGGAGCAACTTTCTTTCTTACCATTCCCGGTTAAAGAGAAAGTTAATTATCAACTCCTGGTAAGCTTTCCTAAAATTTTACTTAAAGAAGATGATAATCTTTATTTCTTTAATCAGGATTTAGGAAATTTTAAAAAGCTTTCTGCCCCGGCTAATAGTTTTAGTTTTTCTCCAGATTTCAAAAAAATTGTTTATTTTAACAACTATGAAATCTGGATTTTATTTCTGGAAGAAAAATTGGATCAGCCCCCCAAAAAAGCTGGAGAAGAAATTTTTCTAACTCGTTTTTCAGAAAAAATTGGAGAAGTTTTTTGGCTAACAAGTCATTATTTAATTTTTAATACCGGAAACAAAATAAAAATCGCCGAAATTGACGACCGAGATAGAATCCAGACCTGGGATTTGACAGAGTTTCAAAATCCAGAAATGTTTTTTAATCAAAAAAATGAGAAATTATATCTCTTGGATGAGGGAAATTTATACGTCTCAGAAAAGTTAATACCTTAGAATCATCCTTTAAAAAAAGATTAGCCCATTTTGTTATCCTATCAGAGATAAAAAATAATCGTTTATTTTGTATTTTGGGCTTCGATTTTCTTTTTAAAATCTTCCCAGTTCATCTCGCCTGCTTCGCCCATATCGCAAAGTTCTCTAAATTGGCAGTATGAACACTGCCAATTATTTGAATAATCAGGGATTCTCGGAGGAATAATATTGGAATCAATTTGTTTTTTTAGGTAACCTAAATCGCTTAAAATTTTCTCGGCTAATGTCTTATTGTAATCAATTATGAATTCTTTCAAATTCAATTTATCTTTATCGACATAAAGAAGTATCCCCTTTGGTATTTTAAAATAATGAAGGTAGAGCTGAATTTGATTAATGTTTTCTTCTTTGGGAGAAGTTAAATTTCTAAAAATCATACTATTCATACTTTTAATATCTAAAACATAAAGCTCTTTACCGTCACTAATTACTGCATCCGCCCTCCCTCTCACAAGCTCTTGAGGAGGAATTTCCACTTCAGCTGATATCACTCGTACCTCCCTTGTGCTTAAAAGAGGCTTCATAATAAGCTGGTGCATATGGTCGCCATGGTCAAATAACCTTAAAATATTTGCCTCCATTTCTTTCCGGGGGGCGTTTTTAAATTTAAAAAAAATTTGTCGGGGACATTTCCCCGCCTCGCTGATATAAAAATGCTGCTGTTCTTTATCTTTTCTTCTGTCCAAATAAAATTTATCAATAAGTTCTTTTAGCATTTTTGTTAATAATTTAAATTTAACTTTTTTGCTACTGGGGGCTCAACTTTGTTCGGAATTTGACAGATGTTTTAATCTATGCTATAATTTTTACAGAAAGGAGAACAAAATGAAGAATATTTTAGGGTTTCTTGGCTTGTTTTTTGCTACCATTGGCCTTACTATCTTTGGCGCCTTACTTGCCAGAATAACAGACTCTAATGAATGACTAGGCATCATAGGAGGAATGCTCACGACCCTAGGTGGTTACTGGATATTTAAATCTAAATAGAATCGAAATTTTAATCACCTATTTTATAGCACCGAACGTCAACTGACTTCGGTGCTTTTCCTTTTCTATTAAATCTTTAGCGTTTTGCCCACTGGGGGGCTCTCCTTGCTCGTTTTAATCCGAATTTCTTTCTTTCTCTCTTTCTAGCGTCACGAGTCAAATAACCTGCTTTTCTTAATCTTTTTTTAAAATCAGGATTAAAAAGGGTAAGGGCTCGGCTTATCCCATGCCTTAAAGCTTCGGCCTGAGCATTTACTCCTCCTCCCCTAACTTTAACTAAAACTCTGAATTTATCAAGACATCGCATCTTTCTTAAGCTGGCTGTAGCAATTTGTTGAAGATTAAGAGTGGGAAAATAAACAGTAAAAGGTTTTTCATTAACTAAAAATACTTTTTCTCCCCGGGTAAATAGACGCACCCTGGCTACCGCTGTTTTTCTTTTACCCACTGCTTCAAAATAGCGAGCTGGCGGCGGCGCTGGTTTTCTAATTTTTTTCTTAGGAGTTGGCTTTTTGGCTTTTTTTACAATTTTTGCTTCCTTAACTTTTTTAAGGGCAGGCTTTTTTTTAACTGCTTTTTTTATCTTTTTAACTTTCTTCATATTAATTCGCGTTACTTTATTTTTAAACGCTTTATCATTTTTGCTCTTAGTTTATTTTTCGGCAGCATCCCAAAAACTGCTCTCTGCAAAACTTTAGGAGAATCCTTCTTAAAAAGTGTTTTTAGGGGAATTTCTTTTAGACTGCCGAGATACCCTGAATGGCGGAAATATTTCTTCTTCTCAAATTTTTTACCAGTAAATTTTATTTTATTAATATTTTTAACAACAACAACGTCACCCATATCTTTATAAGGGACAAAATCGGGCTTATGTTTGCCCCGTAACAAAATTGCGATTTCTGCTGCTAATCTGCCCAAGACCCTGCCTGTAGCATCAATTGTATGGGTTTCTCTTCTCATAGAAAATCCAAATTTCAAAATCCAAATTTCAAATTAAGCTCAAAATCCAAAATCCAAAAATTTGACATTTGAGTTTTGGATTTGATTTGACATTTGAGCTTTGGCATTTGGATTTTATTTAACTAACTCAATAATTGCCATCTTTGCTCCATCACTTTTTCTCGGCCCAAGTTTAATAATCCTTGTATATCCTCCTTTCCTTTCCTTGTATCTTGGTCCAATTTCTTTAAATAATTTTGTAACTATTTCCGGAGAAAAAAATTTTGCCAATAACCTCCTCGAAGATAAATCTCCCCGTGTGTAAACAGTGGGCTTTTTGGCCCGAGTTATAAATTTCTCTACAAGGGGCCGTACTTCTTTTGCTTTAGCCTCAGTGGTCTTAATTTTTTCTTTCGATAAAAGAGCAGAAATTTCTGCCTTCAATAATGCCTGGCGTTGGCCCCTTTTTCGACTTAATTTTCGTCCTTGTTTACGTTTCCGCATGCTTATTTAATTATTTTTTTAGAGGTACGGCGCTGAACCGAAGGTTTTTTCCTTTTTCCCGCCTTCATATGTTTTTTGATATGTTTTTTGGAGGGAATTTTTCGTCGAGCTATAGTTTTTTTCTTTTTGACTGGAGCTACCCCTATCACTTTCTCTTCTGGCTTTTTAAATACTTCAGCAAATAAAGAAAAGTGTTTTACCAAAATTTCTGAAGCCTGGCTAAAAGCTTCCTCGGGAGTAATCTGACCATCGGTTTCAATTTCTAAATTTAGTCTATCGAAATCTGTTCTTTTCCCCACTCGCATATTTTCAATTTCATAACTTACTTTTTTTACCGGGGTAAAAATAGCATCAAGGGAAATTTCTCCTATTTCTAATTTTTCCTCCTCTCTTGATTCTCTTGGCTGATATCCCAGCCCTTTTTCAATTTGGATTTCCATTTCAAGTTCAGCTTTTTTGGCAGTTAAAGTAGCTATATGAGCTGTTTTATTTACTATTTCAACCTGTGAGGGCAATTCAAAATCCGAGGCCTTCACCTCCTTTTCGCCTTTTACCTTTAATCTGGCTTTTTGGATTTCTGAAGTAAAAAGTTTAAATCTCAACTGCTTTAAGTTTAGTATGATTTCAATCACATCTTCCAAAATTCCTGGTATTGTTGAGAATTCGTGCTGAATTCCTTTGATTTTTACTCGAGTAACCGCTGCTCCCACTAAAGAAGAGAGTAAAACTCTTCTCAGAGAATTCCCAATGGTCACTCCATAACCTGGGTAGAGGGCCTCTGTCTGAAAAATTGCCCTATTTCCTTTTTTTTCAATAATTTTTGGTTGAGATGGTAAAGAAATCATAGTAAATGTCTAATTTCTAATTGACCTAATTTCTAAAATTTAGTAATTGGTCATTGGGATTTGATTAGAAATTACTTATTAGCTATTAGTTATTTTAGAATTTTATCTTGAATAATACTCAAATATTAGTGAAACTTCAGCCGGAGGAACAGCCTCTTCTAAAGAAGGGGTACCTATCACCTTCCCTTCTAACTTTTCAACATCTAAGGAAATCCAAGAAGGCAGCTCTCTTTTTTTTAATAAAGTAGGAAGATTTTGAAAAATAATTTTTTTACGAGAAGACGGGAAGATTCTAATTTTGTCTCCTTTTTTTACAAGATATCCTGGGTTGTTAACTGCTTTTGAGTTAACTAAAAAATGACCGTGGGAGATTAATTGTCTTGCCTGAGATCTGGAAGCGGCAATTCCCAACCGAAAAATCACATTATCTAAACGACTTTCTAAAGTTTTAATTAATAAAGTGAGGACATCTTTTTTTTCTCCAGGAGGAGACTCTAAGATTTCTTTCACGTATTTCCGAAATTGCCTTTCTCCTAAATTATACCATTTTTTTAATTTTTGTTTTTCCCTTAATTCTTTCCCATATTCAGAAGGAGCTCTGATTCTTCTTTTCTTCTTCTGACCAGGCGGATAGGACCTTTTTACCATTGGACATTTTTGGGTTAAACAACGTTCACCCTTCAAAAAGAGCTTCATTCCTAAGCGGCGACATATTTTACATTTAGAATTCTGCATAAATAAACGTTAAGCTCGGCGAACTTTTGGCGGCCTACATCCATTATGGGGAATCGGTGTGATGTCTTTAATTGAAACGATATCAAGACCTCTGGCAGCCAAAGATCTAACTGCTGATTCCCGGCCTGACCCAATTCCCTTTACTAAAACGGCTACCTTCTCAATTCCTAATTTTTTAGCAGCCTGAGCTAAAACTTCCGCTACTCTCGAGGCGGCAAAAGGAGTAGCCTTTTTTGTTCCTTTAAATCCAATATTGCCTGCACTGGCCCAGGCCAAAACATTTCCCCGAATATCGGTTAAAGTTATAATGGTATTATTATAAGAAGCTAAAATATAAATTCTGCCTTCTCTAATCTTTTGAGAAGGTTTGAGTTTAACCTCTTTTTTTAAGCTCTCTTCTACTTTTTCTCTTTCTTTAAGCAACTCCTCTTCAGTTTTTTGAATAATGCGTTTTTTCCCCATAGTGGTATTACTTCGGGGCTGGGGCTGCTTTTCTGCCAGATCCTACTGTTTTTCTGACATTTCCTCGCACAGTCCGAGTATTTGTTCGGGTTCTTTGGCCTCTTACCGGTAACCCTTTAATATGACGAATTCCTCGAAAAGAAGATATATTTTTTAATCTTCTAATATTCATCATTATCTCTCTTTTAAGATTCCCCTCAATTTTATATTTTTTTTCAATAATTTCTTTAAGCAGGTTTATTTCTTCTGGAGTTAACTCAGATGCCAGTCTCTGCTTTTCAATACCGGCTGTAGTTAAAATTTTTCTACTCAAAGACAGTCCTATTCCAAAAATATAGGTTAAGGCAATTTCTATTTGTTTTTGTTCTGGTATGTTTACACCAGCTATTCTCGGCATAATGGTAGTTCAAATTTAGTCGCTCGCCCTCTCTGGAGCTTTACTCCAGCACTCGGCTTCGCCTCGCTTCGGGCTCGCTCTTTCTTAATTGCGAAGCAATTACAAGGAGGCGCGGAGCGACGACTGGTTTGTAAAACCTTCTGTTTTTAATATTTTCCTACACGGGGGAACCGAAGGGTTCCCCCGACCCCTCTCCGAGATGGGTTATTTATAAAAACTATCCTTGGCGTTGTTTATGTTTGGGATTTTTACAGATAACATAGAGTCGGCCTTTTCGCCGAACTATTTTACAATTTTTACAAATTTTTTTAATTGATGCGCGAACCTTCATTTTATTTTCCACGATATATTATTTGCCTGTCTGTCGGTATTTGATACCGACAGACAGGCCGAGAACGCAATCTACTTTCCTCTATACTTTCCTCTATACACAATCCTTCCCCTCGTTTCATCGTAAGGGCTCATTTCTACTGTTACCCTATCACCAGGTAAAACTTTTATTCGATAAAGTCTTAATTTCCCAGCCAGATGAGCAATTATTTCTTTCCCATCATCTAACCTTACCCTGAAATGGATACTGGGCAGAGCTTCTATCACCTGACCAGATTTTCGTAAGAATTTTTTATTTGAATTTATCATTACGATAATTGTTTACAATAACAAATTTTCCTAAACTAGTCAATATTTAGTTTTATTTTAATCCTTTCCATATTTTTGGGAACTCTCTTTACCCAAAATGGCCAAAATTTTACCTGGACTTTAGTAACTTGAGGCTGATCTTCCAAAAGAATTTGGGTTTCTTCTAAAGGCTTCCCGAAAAGGGCTTTTTTTAGAATAGCCTCATTAATATCTGAATAAATTTTAGCAGTGATGTTTAAATTTAAGACAATCTTCTCTGATTCCAAGTCTATTGATTCTGGTCTAAAATCTATTTTTAGACTTTCATTGTGAATTTTTTTATTTAACCAGAAGATATTTGGCTCTAAATCATTTTGAGGTACTTGAGAAAGAATAAATTCTTTAGAAAAATCTTCTAAATCAGATTTTTTAAATACTAAAGTCTTTGAATCAACTTTAACCTGGAAATTAAATGTTTGAGCTTCCTCGCCTGTTTTTTTCGAAGATAAACCCTCAACAATTTCTTGACTCTGAGCTTCATTAAGCAAGATAAAATCTGAGGAATTTTTATTCGACTGGAGCTCATTTTTTAAAGCTTTACTCCCCTCTTCAAAAAGTTTAGTGGCTAAAATATTTTCTGCCCTCTCTAAATCTTCCTGAGTAACCTGAGGAACTTCACCTTTAAAGCCACCTGTCATAGGAGAGAAAGATCTTCCATAAATGGTAGTGTATAATGGACTTCCGGCAAGAGCAGGAAGAGCAAAAGTAGAGGGTTTAATATTATAATCTTCTCCGGCTTCAGCTGCCTGAACCTCAATGTCGGCGTAACCTGGAATAAGCTTTCCCTCTTCATATTTTGCCCCGGGAATCACCTCTTTTTTCAATGACCAAAATAATTTTCCATCAGCCGAAATAAAACGAGAAGGTATTAACGATCGAGAAGAGGTAGAATAAGCATTGTAAACTCGAATTATACCCCTGGCCTTCTCTTTTTTAATTAGCTTACCCGATGAAAGAAATTCTTGAGAAGAAGATTTTTGATTATAAAAAACTTTTCCAGGAATAGCCCCTTTCTTTAGCCAAAAGCCGGAATTAGGCTGAATTACTTCTGAAGAAACCTCTACTTTTTCTTTAAAATTTAAAGTTTGAGTTTCCGGCCAAATTTCTATTTGAGCTCGAGGTAATAAAAAATAACCCAAAATCCCGGTTAAAACTAAAACTCCAAGGGCTAAAATTAAACCCCTCTTCCCTCTCAGATACTTTCCAGTCGGTAATTTGTTCACCTTTGGCGAAGAAATCTCTAGCTGAGCTGAAGATTTTGGAACCTGAAAGTCCGGCCTAAAGGTAGTCGGAGTTTCCGGAGGAAAAATATCAAAAATTTTTTTGGGTTTAGATTTAGCAGGCATAACAAAGTAATAAGGCAGGGACGTCTTGAGGGCTATTTAATTTTTTTGTCATATCTTCAATATTTCTGAAGTCCTTTGGATAAATAAATTTTACTTTTGGGGGAGTAAAAAAAGAAAAACTTTCCCAATTCCCCTCTTCTAAAATTTCCTGAATTTCAGGCAGTTGACTTCCTCCCCCGAAAAGAAAAAAAGTTGATGGAAGTAGTACACCTCCGGATTTCCTTTCTCTGTCAAAAATCCTTTGGGTTTTTAATTTTAGTTTTAGATTTTTGAACCAATCTCCTAAAGATTGAGAAAAAATCTCTCTAACTCTTTCTCTCACTTCTTCTGATAATTCTCCTTTAGAATAATTTTCTTTTAAAACTCTTGCCTCTGAAATTCCTATTCCCAAACTTTGAGAAAGAGCTTGGGAAAAAGTTTTTCCTCCTATTTCGAATTCATCGACATTATTTAGTTTTCCATTGTTTACTAAAAAAATCTGGGTCAAATTTCCTCCAACATCAAGAAAAATTCCATCAACCACTTTCCTTCTAAAGAAATAAGGTAGGGCTTGTGCAAGGTTAAGAATTTCTAATTCCTCAGAGATTAAACCCTGAATAATTTTTTTGATATTCTCTAGATAATATTTCGGTAAAAAAATAGCTAAAATCCTAAAATCTAAATTTTTTCCATTATACCCTTGAATAGCTGGTACTACATATCCATCAATTTTTATTTCCAAGATTTTTAGGTTAATAATGTGAATATCTTTTGGCAAAATGCCGGATTCTGTAGCAAAAATCTGGGAAATTTCATTTTGAGCTTTGCTTAAAATCTTCTGATAAATCACTTCTTTCTCTTTTTTATCAATAATCGATTGAGGATTTTTTCTTTTAAAAGACTGAAAAACAATTCTTCCTTTTAAAATGTTAGCTGGCAATTCAAGTAATGTCCGGTTAGGCTTTTGATTAATTTGACTTTTAGCCTCATTAATCGTTTTTGAAATAGTTTTTTTAACAACATCAGCTTCAAAATCCTGACTGTCAAATACCCCGTAGCTGTCAAAATAGGAAAGAGAGTTTCCCAAAATAGTAATCTTTTTATCTTTTTTTTCTGAGAGAGAAAAAATTATAGCTTTTACTGCTTCTGTGCCGATATCCAATCCTAAAAATATTTTCCTTTTGTCTTTTTTGAATAACGAGAAATTTATCATCTCCTTTAATTATGGAATAATTACAGGGGAGTGAAGCGACCGGTTTGCTTATTTTATCATTCTCTTTATCTAAAAACAAACATTGATTATTTTAAAATGTTCCGCTTAGCTGAAGATTTCTTCGCCAAAGACGAACAAATCCCCCGGATTCTTCTTATGCCTGCTCCAGAAGATTCTTCCTTTATAATTTTAAAACTGCCTAATTCGGATGTCTTTTTAACATGGGGACCGGCACAAATTTCTTTTGAAAAATTGTTTATTGAATAGACAGTTACTTTTTCCGGGTATTTTTCTTTAAAAAAAGATAAGGCTCCTGAATTTAGAGCTTCTTCCAATGACATCTCTTCCTTTTTTACCTCCAAATTTTCTCTAATTTTTTGATTAACTAAAGCCTCAACTTTTTTAATTTCTTCTGGTGTCATTTTCTGCAAGTGAGAGAAATCAAATCTAAGCCTTTGGGGAGTAATATCTGAGCCCATTTGTTTAACATGGAGACCCAAAATCTTTCTCAAAGCTGAGTGAAGTAAATGGGTAGCTGTATGAAGTTTAGTTGATTCGTAAGTTACTTCTTTTCCTACTCCGCCAAATTTTTTTTCTACACCTGCTCTTGAAATTTCTTGGTGTTTTCTAAAGGATTCCTCGAATCCTTTAACATCGATTTTCAGTCCCTTTTCTTTAGCCAACTCTCCGGTCAACTCCAATGGAAAACCGTAAGTATCATAAAGATGGAAGGCTTCATCTCCCTTAATATCGCCTTTGGCTGCAATTTTCCCAAACTCTTTGAGCCCTTTTCCCAAAGTTTTTTCAAACTTCTCTCCTTCTTTTTGAATAACAGTTAAGATATCAGCTTCTCGGGATTTTACTTCGGGATAAATGTCTTGATAAATTTCAATAACTTTTTGAGCCAAAGGAATTAAAAAACCCTGGGGTAAATCTAAAAGTTTGCCAAATCTTATCGCTCTTCGTAGAATCCTTCTTAGAACATAACCTTCTTCCACATTAGAAGGAAAAATTCCCTCTGCTATCAAAAAAACCGAACCCTTAATGTGGTCAGTAATAATACGATAAGGTTTAGGGTTTAGGGAATAGGGTTTAGCTTCTCTCTTTTCGATTTCTTTTATTATAGAATTGAATAAATCAGTTTCATAAACTGAATTTTTGCCCTGAACAACCATAGCTAACCTTTCCAGACCCATTCCAGTATCTACTCCCTTTTGTTTTAATGGTGTTAATTTCCTGTTTCTACCTTGATAATATTCATTAAAAACCAAATTCCAAATCTCAATGCCTCGAAGATGAATTTCGGTTGTTGGACCGCAAGGACCGACTTGGCCGATCGGCCCCCAAAAATTATCTGCTCTTCCACATTTTTTTATTTTATTTCCGGGAACTCCTAATTTTTTCCAAATTTTAATCGATTCTTTATCTTCTGGAACATCTTTGTTACCCTTAAAAAACGTGAAAATAGCTTCTTCTATTGGCAATTTTAATTCTTCAAAAAGAAACTCATAAGCCCAATTTATCGCTTCTTTTTTAAAATATCCCCCAAAAGAAAAATTGCCCAGCATTTCAAAAAAGGTTAAATGTTTTTCATTTTCTACCTCCTCAATATCAGAGGTCCTGAAACATTTCTGACAGGAAACAACATCCAACCCATAGGGTGATTTCTCGCCTAAATAATAAACTTTGAATTGCTGCATTCCAGCACTAGTAAACAAAACACTGGGGTCAGTTGATAATAACGAACTTGAGGGCACTACTTTATGCCCTCTTTTTTCAAAAAACTCCAAAAATTTCTGACGAAGCTCTTTTGAATTCATCTTTTATTTTTAGGTATATCTATCTGCCACTGTTGAGGCAGCAAAAGATTCTGGTTTTATTTTGGGCTCAAACCCATTTCCCTGAATAAGACCAATCACTTCTTTTATCATATCTTTTGTCTGCCCATTTTCTCCAATATCAGCATGGATATATCGAAACTGATAATTAGGTGGAGGAACTAACTTTTTGATTTGTTTTTCTAAATTTTCCTTCAAAAATAAGGCCAGCTGGCAAGATAGCAAAACTTCTTCCAGGACTCTTTCTTTCCAGCTATAAAATTTCTTTTTTGAAGAAAACGGATAACTTATTTTTTTAAGAAAAAATCTCCCTCCCTCTCCTGTCCTCAAAATAACTACTGCCACGGGGAAATGAGGTTGTTGAAGGTCTGAAGATGAATCACAGCCAACAATAATGTCATAAAATTTCTCTGGCTTTTCGGTAATATAATTTAATATCTCTTCAATTACCTCTGGCAATGTTAAATTTCCTCGGGTTGGATTATAAAAATGGCCTTTAGAAAAATTTTCCATAGTAGTGGTATCACCTAATTAGAATAACAAAAATAAAAAAGAAAATCAACCTCCCAAGCTACAGCGAAGGGAGAAGAAGAAGATTTATCTTCTCCGACCCTTGCTGACATTTTCAACCAATTTGATAAATTCTTGGTGGTCTAAAGAAGCACCCCCCACTAAAAGCCCTTGCATTCTTGCTTCTTTAATATAACTCAGCGCATTTTTGGAGTTTATGCTTCCTCCGTATAGTATCTGAACCTTTTTAGAAATAAAACCTCCATAAAGCTGGGCTATAATTTTTCTAATGAATAAACCCATAGTTTGAGCTTCGTTAGTTTCACAAGCTTTTCCTGTCCCAATTGCCCAAATTGGTTCATAGGCAATTGAGAATTTTGCTGAACCGAACGAAGTGAGGGACTCCCCGGAGGATTGCTTTTGAATTATAGATTTAGAAATGTTCGAAAGAGCAGATATTAATTGATTTTTTAAAACCTCCTGGGTTCTTCCTTGACTTCTCTCCTCTCCAGTTTCTCCGATACATAAAATAGGGTTTAATTTTGCTTTCAAAACTAACTTTATTTTTTTATTTATCATCTCGTCGGTTTCACCAAGGTGAAGCCGCCTTTCAGAATGCCCTAAAATAACATACTTCACCCCTATATCTTTAAGCATTCGAGGAGAAATCTCACCTGTAAAAGCTCCCTTCTCTTCCCAAAAACAATTTTGCGAGCCAAAACTGATGGCGCCGAAGCTCGCCTTTTGGCGAGCGAAGGTAGAAGCATCTCTTAATACCGACAAATAAACAAAAGGCGGACAGATTATTACTTCCACATTTTTGATATTTTTTATTCCTTTTTTTACTGAATTAAAAATAAGCTTTGCTTCCTGTAAAGTTGTGGGATTGCACTTCCAATTTCCTATGATGATAGATTTCATGGTGTTTAAAAAATTAATAAAGCGAGGCAATAAGTTTTAAAGTAACTTTCGCAGTCCCGTCGGCACGGTCTCCGACGAAGTCGGAGCGACGGGACGAGAATGTAGATAGTCAAATCTCGCTGGGATTTGAACTATCAGTACTTTGAAACTTCGTTGCCGAGCGTCACTATTGTTTTCTTAAATATTCAGCTGCTTTTTCAGGTTCAATGGTAGAAATTTCCATTCTGGTGCCGATTTCAAAACCAGCCCAGGTGGCGGTTTTTGGTAATATTGTCCAGTGCCAGTGGTAAAAGGGATATTTTTTCTCATCGCAAGGGGAAGTATGCAAATAGAAATTATAAGCTGGGTTATTTAAGGCTTTGTAAAGTTTATTTAAGGCTATCTGGAAAGCTTCAGATAAAAACTTTTTTTCTTTTTCGGTTATTTTCTCAAAATAAGCTAAATGTTTTTTGGGAGAGATAATAAGCTCAAAGGCAGCTTTTGAAGCAAAAGGACAAATTACCAAAAAATCTTTATTTTCAAAAACTACTCTTTTTTTATTTTTCTTTTCCCAATTATTCATCTGACAATAAATACATTTTCGATGGGCTCTGTAATATTTTCTTGAATTGGAGAGAGCTTTTTTAAGGTCAACATCAATTAAAGGAGTAGTTATAATTTGGGAGTGAGGATGAGCTATTGAAGCTCCGGCTTCAGCTCCATGGTTATGAAAAATAGAAACATAATCAACAAATTTTTCTTTCATTAATTCTAAATATCTTTCCTGGTAAACATCAATTACTTCTTTAATCTGGCTGATTGAAAATTGGCCCATTGATTTTTTATGGTCTCTGGTAACTACTACTTCATGGAAACCTACCGCATTTATTGTTTTATAAAATTTTCCTTCAACTCTTGGATTTAATTTTTTAAAAGGGAGAAAAGCTGGAAATTTATTAGGAATAGAAATAGTAGTCCAATCTTTAGGAATTCCCATGTCTGGAGGTATTTTTTTTCCATGGGAAAAAATTAAAGTAGGGGTTTCTTGAGTAGAAATTTGACAAAAAGGACATAGAGTTTTAGGAACTTCCTCTTTTTTCCGCTTTTCTCTCTTGAAAGTTTCCGGCCTTTTTGCTCGACCTGTAGCAATAACAACCCAATCTCTTGAAGTTAAATCAAACCGTAATTCGGAAGGAAATTTCTTCTGATTAAATTTCTCATTCATATTTTTTTTGTTATTAAATTCCACCTTATTTTCAACAAATCAATGCCCATTTTCACCATGCCTTTGAACTTCACTTTGCTTTCGGGATCATTTTTCCAATAAACCGGGATTTCTTTGATTTTATATCCCATTTTTTTAGCAATAATTAAAAATTCTGGGTCGAAAGCAAAACGATTAATTTTACACTTGGGAAAAATGCTTTCAGCTGCTTTTTTAGTAAAGCATTTAAAACCACATTGAGTATCTTCAAGTTCCCAAAGGCCAGCAATTATTTTTCGTAATAACTTAAAAATGTCAGCCAAAAATCCATGAAGCCAGGATTGGGACGGATCTAAAACCGCTCCCTTAACATCTCTTGAACCAATAACAATATCATAGCCCTTCTTGAATTCTGGCCACATTTTTTCAACTTGGTCAATCGAAGTTGAATTGTCAGAATCCATGAATAATCGATATTCGCCTTTGGCTTTTAGCATTCCCTGGCGGACACCAAAACCTTTACCCTGATTTTCTTTAAAATCAAGGATTTTTAGATTTTTAATTTCGGTCATTAAATTCTTGACAACTTCAACTGTTCTATCTTTTGACCCATCAGAAACAACAATAATTTCGTAACTAGCTTGCCCTGAGCCTGTCGAAGGGTAAGTTTTTATCCTTAAATATTTGTCGATTTCCCGCAAAGTTTTCGGCAACCGTTTTTCCTCATTATAGGCAGGAATGATGACGGATAAATAAATTTCTGACATTAGATTATTTTAACATAAATTAGTATTACTTTAAATTTGTCAATATCTGACATCCATTTTGGGTTACCGCCATCATATGCTCAAAGTGAGCTGACAGAGACCCGTCCTCTGTCTGGTAACCAAAACCATCTTTGGTTTTTTTTATTCTCCAATCCCCCATTGTTACCATTGGTTCAATACAAAAAACCATTCCTTCTTTAATTTCTGGACCGGTATGTCTTTTCCCATAATTTAAAATTTGGGGGTCTTCATGTAATTCTCTACCAATCCCATGACCGCAAAGGTCTCTAACAACATTAAATCCCTGGCCCTCAACATATCTTTGAATGGTATTTCCAATATCTCCAAAAGTATTTCCCGGGTGAACTTTTTTAATTCCTCTTTTCAAGGATTTTTTTGT
This sequence comes from uncultured Candidatus Saccharibacteria bacterium, assembly GCA_964551595.1. Classification (GTDB taxonomy): domain Bacteria; phylum Patescibacteriota; class Minisyncoccia; order Minisyncoccales; family CAZKCU01; genus CAZKCU01. The sequence continues at coordinate 22,669 of CAZKCU010000002.1, read as the reverse complement.
TACCCGAATTAATCTTTGAGTTTCTGGATCAATTTTCTCTACGCGGCTGGGTCGCGTAACTGGGAGGGTAACTGCCATATCAGTATGAAAGCCCTTGTAAAGAATTCCCAGGTCAAGGGAAATTATATCTTCTCCTTTCAAGATTCTGTCAGAAGGCAAAGCATGAACTATCTCTTCATTTATTGAAGTACAAAGACAAAAAGGATATCCCTCATGTCCTTTAAACGAACACTTTCCTCCAGATTTTAAAATCAGGCTTTCAGCAAGCCTGTCTAATTCGCGAGTTTTAATTCCCGCCTTAACTTTTCTTCCTATCTCAGCCATAATTTTTGCCAGGATTTTACCACCCTCAGCCATTATGGTAATTTCTTCTGGAGTTTTGATTGAAATCATCGACTAATCTTTTTTAAAATATCTTGAAAAACATTCTTAATACTTTGCTCTCCATTTATTTCAATTAACTTTTCTTGTTTTCTGTAATAATTTATTACTGGTATCACTTCTTTTTTAAATTCTTCCAGGCGCTTTTTTATGGCTTTTGGTTTATCATCAGCTCTAACTATAAGTCTTGTTCCGCATTTGTCGCATTTTTTAAGTGACTTACATTTCCCAATCCAAGGAATTTGTCTGCCACATTTTTTACAGATTCTTCTTTTTATTAAACGACGGAGTGATTCTTTTCTTGAAATATTAATGAAGATAACTTTTACTTTTTTTTGCAATTCGTACCAAATCAAGGCTTCATCAAAAAATTTAGCCTCAATGATTTTTCTTGGACTACCATCAAAAACAAAACCGTTGGTTTTTGCCCTCCGTCCAAATTTTTCTAATTTATCTATCCAGAGCTTAGAAATCACAAAAGAAGGAGCTAACTCCCCGCGATTCATAACTTTTATGAGTTTGCCTCCAGTAAAATCAGCTGCTTTTTGTCTATTTCTGAGAGCATCACCTGACCCGAAATATTCGAACCCAAATTTTTTAACAAGCTGTTTGGCCTGGGTTCCTTTACCAGAACCCGGCGGCCCCAGAATAATTATTACTAAAGGTTTTTTCATAAATTTTTATTCGTATATTCGTAATAATTCGTAATTCGTAGGGTCAAAACGTCTCATATTCTCTCATCTGAAGCTGGGCATTGATTTGACGAAGGGTCTCAAGAACTACGCTTACTACAATAAGCAGAGAAGTTCCTCCAATTAAAAATTGAAAAACCATCACTCCGGTTATGCCTCCAATAATTGATGGAAGGACAGCAATCGTCCCTAAAAATAAGGCTCCGATAAGTAAAATTCGGTTTAAAATATAATATAAAAAGTTGGCAGTTGAGTCTCCGGGCCTGATACCAGGAATAAATCCACCCATTTTTTTCAAATTAGAAGCAATAGCCTTGGGGTCAAAAGTTACGGCGGTATAAAAATAGGTAAAGAGACAAACTAAGAGAAAATACAAAATTCCATGAACCCAGACATTTTGGAAGAATTCTCCTATTCCCTGAGCTATCTTTCCAACTGCTCCTTCTGTTCCGGCCAAAAAATTAGCTATCATCCCGGGGAAGAGTAAAAGCGATAAGGCAAAAATTATAGGGATTACTCCGGCTGGATTAACATTTAAAGGTAAATAAGTAGAGACACCGCCATACATTTTCATTCCCCTGACTCGCTTGGCATAAGAAACTGGAATATTTCGCCTACCCTCATTAATTAAAACTACTCCGGCAATAATAATCAAAGACATACTAAAAAAGAGTAAATAAGCTGGGATTTTAGCCGGATCCCAGGTTAAAGCTAGCTGCCGAATATTATTTGGAACGGCAGAAACAATTCCAGCAAAAATTAAGAGCGAAATTCCATTACCAATCCCTTTTTCAGTAATTAGCTCCCCAAGCCACATTAAAAATACGGCTCCAGCGGTAACTGTTAAAATTGAAGTTAAAAGTAAAATAGGAGAAAGGCTACCTATAACATTTTGTCTCTGGAATAAAATTAACATCGCGTAACTCTGAAGCATGGCAAATGGAACAGTTAGCAATCTTCCATATTGATTAAATTTTTGGCGGCCTTGCTCTCCTTCTTCTTTGTAGAGTCTCTCAAGTTTGGGAAATATCATGGTTAGAAGCTGAATAACGATAACTGCCGTAATATAAGGACCCAAGCCAAGCATAATAATGGAAAGTCTGTCTAAAGCGCCGCCAGTAAAAATATTTAAAAGACCGAAAATCTGAAATCCCTCAAAAAATTCCCGCATTTTTTGAGCATCAATTCCAGGCATAGGAATATTAGCCATTATTCTAAAAATCAAAAAAATTCCTAAAACAAATAATATCTTGTTTCTTAAATCATGGATTTTAAATATTTGGGTAATTTTATTTAACCACCGCATATTATTTTATGGTGCCGCTGGCTTTCTCTATTTTCTCTTTTGCTCCTTTTGATACCTCACAACCTTCAATAATCAGTTTTTTAGTTAGTTCTCCCTTTGCCAAAATCTTAACCTTTGGAATCTTTCCTTTTATTCTACGGATTAGCTGTTGTTTAATCAAGATTTGAGGATTAACAGTTTCACCTCCTTTAAATTTTTTTTCAAGAGTTTCCAGATTAATTATGGCTGGCTTTAATTTTAAGGGCCTAAACTTATATCCTCTTAACTTTGGGTATCTTTTTATAAGCTCGCGAATTACCGGTTTTAACCTTCTGCCTGCCCGAGATTTTTGGCCTTTTTGGCCCCGGCCAGAATAGGTCCCCCTTTTGCCTCCACGACCAACTCTTTTTCGTCGTTTTAATTTATATTTTGGACGTAATTCGTGTAACTGCATAGTGGTTTTACGTTTTTATTTTTAATTCTTGTAGAGCCTTGATGGTTGCTCTGGCATTGTTTAATTTGTTACTTGTTCTTCCCAAGATTTTTGAAGAAATGTTTTTTATTCCGGCTAAATTGCAAATAACCCTAACTGTTCCCCCGGCCACTAATCCTCTTCCTTTTCTTTGGGGTTTGAGTAAAACTTTAGCTGGTCCAAATTTTGCTTCCACCTGATGAGGAATAGAACCATTTATAATGGGAACCTCTATTAAATTTTTCTTAGCCATTCTTGTCGCTTTCTCAACTCCCTGAGCAACGTCTGCTCCCTTAGCTACCCCCACTCCAACCTTCCCTTCTTTATTTCCAATCACCATTACCGCGCGAAAGCGAAAACGCCGGCCGCCGGCCGCCACCCGAACTACCCGAGCCAAATCAAGCAGTTTGGATTCAAACTCCTCCTTTGGTCTTTCTTTTTCTATGAGTTTTTCTTTTGCCATGAATAGATTTAAGATTAAAAATAAATCTAAAACTTCAGACCTCCTTTCTTTGCACCTTCTGATAGAGCCTTAACTCTTCCATGAAAAGTATATCCTCCCCTGTCAAAAACCACTTTTTCAATTTTCTTTTTCAGGGCTTTTTTAGCAATTAACTTTCCTACCTCGGAAGCTAAAGCAATCTTTCCTTTTAAAATTTTTGTCTCTTTTTTGTTTTTTTCGCGCCTGATTCCGGCTCTTTCCTTCGTTTCTCTTTTAGTCTTGGGTTGAGGGATTAATTCCAAGTCACAAGCTGACACCAAGGTTATTCCCTTTTCATCATCAATTAACTGAGCGTAAATATGTTTTGGAGACCTGAAAACGCAAAGTCGTGGTCGAGAAACCCTGCCAAAAATTTTGGCCCTTACTCTTTTATGACGTCTATAGCGTTTTTGTTGTTTTTTTAACATCTTTAATTTGCGAAGCATTAATTACGAAATAAATTACAGTGAGCGAAGCGAATGGTTCCTATTAATAAGCCAAGCTGTTACTCGGTAGCAATTGCTACTTTCTTTCCTACCTTCTTCCTAATTACTTCTCCTAAATATCTAATTCCTTTTCCTTTGTAGGGTTCAGGAGGTTTTACTTTTCTTATTTTGGCAGCAACTTGGCCCACTAATTCTTTATTAATTCCAGAAACAGTAATAATATTTTTTTCGACTGAAAATTTTATACCTTCCGGCGTTTTTAATTTAACGGGGTGGGTAAACCCAACTTGCAATACTAAATTATCTCCCTCCAAACTTGCTCTAAAACCAAGTCCTTCTATCTGTAATTTCTTCTCGAAACCACAGGTTACTCCTTCTATTGCGTTGGCGAGGAGGGCCCGAGTCAAACCCCAAAAAGCCTTGGTTTTTTTAGTCTCGATTTTTGGTAAAACAAAAATCTTGCCTTCTTTTAACTCAACTCTAATCTCCGGGCGAATTTCTCTCTCGAGTTCCCCTCTGGGACCTAAAATTTTAACTTTCTGGTTCTCTATTTTAATTTCTACACGTTCTGGTATTAAAATTGGTTTTTTGCCTATTCTAGACATAATATTTACCAGACTTCACATAAAACTTCCCCTCCCAATTTCTGCCTCCTCGCTTTTTTATCAGTCATCAATCCTTTTGGTGTTGAGATTATTGCTATTCCATAACCCCCTCTTACTCTCCGCATTTTTTTAGCTGAAAGGTAAATCCTTTGGCCTGGTTTGGAAATTCTTTTTAAACCAGAAATTGCTGCCACTTTTGTTTTATCTTGCAAAACTCGGGAAGAAGGCAAGTATTTTAAGCTAATTTTAATGAATTTTTTAGTTTTCCTTCCTTTTTTTTCGACCTTCTCAATAAAATTTTCCTTTTCTAAAATTATAGAAATTTCATATTTTAAATTAGAAAAAGGAATATCAACCGTTTCTTTCAAAACAGCTTGAGCATTTCTTATTCGGTTGAGCATATCAGTGATAGGATCAGTCATATTTATTTTGGATTTTTACCATGACGATTTCTTTACTCCAGGTATCAGCCCTTGGTTTGCCATCTCTCTAAAACATATCCGGCATAATCCAAATTTTCTCATATATCCTCTTTTTCTCCCACATCTAAAGCAACGCCGAACTATTCTCGAACTAAATTTAGGTTTCTTTTTAGATTTTACTATTTTAGCTTTCGTCGCCATACTTTTAAGCCTTAATTGGAAAGCCGAGTAACTTTAATAATTCTATCCCTTCTTCTCTTTTTTTTGCCGTAGTTACCACGGTAATTTCAAGGCCAAAAATATTTTTTGCCTTTTCTATTAAAATTTCGGGAAAGGTAATGTGCTCTCGAATAGCAATAGTTAAATTTCCCTTTTTATCAAATGATTTTGAGTCAATCCCCTGAAAATCACGAGATCTGGGAAGAGCAATATTAATTAATCTTTCTAAAAAATCAAACATTCTTTTTCCCCTCAATGTAACCCGAGCCCCAATTGGAAGGCCCTGACGAATTTTAAAGCCAGAAATTGACTTTTTTGCTCTCGTTAAAACAGGTCTTTGCCCGGTAATTAAGCTAAAATCTTCTAAAACAGCTTCAAAAATTTTCTTCTGTTCTTCTGAAGTTTTATCGGCAATCAATCTACCAAAGCCAGTATTGACTACAACTTTTTCAATCTTTGGAACAGCCATCTTGTTAGTATACCCGAATTTTTCTTTCATCTGAGGTATAACCTCTTTTTTATATTTTTCTGGTAATTTGGTAATCATATTTCTTGCCCACATTTTTTACAAATTCGATATTTTTTCTTTTCTACAATTTTATATTCCACCCTCGTTGCTTTTCCGCATTTCAAACAAATAAGCTTTAGATTAGAAATATGGACGGAACCGGGTGTTTCTATAATTTGACCCTTTTCCCCCGTCTTTTTCGGTCTGACATGTTTTTTTCTTATGTTAACGCCTTCTATTACAACTCTCTGCTCTTTAGGAAGAACCTCTAAAACCTTACTTTTTCTACCTTTGTCTTTACCGGAAATTATAAGAACCTGGTCGCCTTTTTTTATTTTCATTATCCTACGAATTACGAATATTTACGAATATAAGAACCTGACTTCGCCAGAACCTTGATTCCTCGCTTTGCTCGGAATTACAAATAATTTTTAAGCGAGGCAACAAGTTTTAAAGTAACTTTCGCAGTCCCGTCGACACGGTCTCCGACGAAGTCGGAGCGACGGGACGAGAATGTAGATAGTCAAATCTCGCTGGGATTTGAACTATCGGTACTTTAAAACTTGTTGCCGAGCGTTATACTAGTTCTTCGGCCAAGGCGGCAATCTTTTCAAATCCCTTTTCTTTTAATTCCTTTGGTACGGGTCCGGAAATTCTTCCTCCTTTTGGATCTTTTGTTTTCCCTTCAAGAATTACGGCGGCTGGCTCATCAAATCTAATATAAGAACCATCATTTCTCCTGTAGGCTTTTTTTTGCCGAATAATTACTGCCCTAACTACATCGTGTTTTTTAACAATCCTCCTTGGTTCAGCTTCTTTTACGGTGGCAACTATAATATCTCCAATTCGAGCATAACGCCGGCGGCTACCACCCAAAACTCGAAAACACTGGATGACTCTAGCTCCGGTATTGTCGACAACTTTTAACATTGTTCGGGGCTGTATCATAGTGGTAATACCAAGTTAGTCGCTCGCCCTCATCCAGCCTTACGGCTGGCGCTCGGCTTCGACAATCTCAGCCTCGCTTCGGGCTCGCTCTTTCTTAATTGCGAAGCAATTACAAGGAGGCGCGGAGCGACGACTGGTTTGTAAAACCCTCGGTTTTTAATATTTTCCTATACGGGAGAACCGAAGGGTTCTCCCGACCCCTCTCCGATGTGGTTCAAGCTTTCTTTATTACTCTCCATCTCTTATCTTTTGATATTGGCCTACATTCTTCAATAATAACCTTATCTCCTACTTTGCACTTTTCGCTTTCATCATGGGCTTTATATTTTTTGTGAACTTTGTATCTCTTTTTGTATCTCGGGTGTTCTTTTATTCGCTCTGTTTTAACTACTACCGTCTTTTTCATTTTAGTTGAAATGATTGTGCCTTGTAATTTTCTTTTTACCATAGTGATAATACCGAGTTAGGTCGCGGCACGTCTCGCTTCGCTCGACTAACACCGCTTCTTAAAAACCCTCGGTTTTTAATATTTTCCTATACGGGAGAACCGAAGGGTTCTCCCGACCCCTCTCCGATGTGGGATGTTCTATTTTAATATTGTTAATATTCTGGAGATATCTTTCTTTATTATTCTAATTTCTCTGACATTCTTAACTTTGCCTGAAGATATGTTAAATCTTAATTGTCGCAATCTCTCTCTTTTTTCAGATAGTAAAGTCTGCAATTCATTTTTTGACTTTTGACTCAATTCTGTTATTTTCATAAAAATTTAGGAACCGCTCGCTTAGCTCTACTGTAATTGCTTCGCAATTAAGGAAACGAAGCGAAAATTATGAAATCAAGGTTCTTTCGCGAAGCGAAAGGTTCCTATTTTCACAAAAATTAATGATTTATCTTTTAATAAATCTTGTTTTAACCGATAATTTGTCAGCTGCTTTCCCTAAAGATTCCTGAGCTTCGGTTATTTTTATTCCTTCTAATTCAAAAATAATTCGACCAGGCTTTATTGGAAAAACATAATGATCTACACTCCCTTTTCCTCCCCCCATGGGAATTTCTGTTCCTTTCCTAGTTATTGGTTTTTGAGGAAAAATTCTAATCCAGAGTTTTCCTCCCTTTTTTAGATATCTAATGATAGTTCTTCTAGCTGCTTCTATTTGGCGAGAACTAATCCACCCTTCTTGCAGACTTTTTAAACCATAACTGCCAAAAACCAGCTCAGTCCCCCGAGTCTCTCTCCCTTTACTTCTTCCTTTTTGCCATTTTCGATGTTTAACTTTTCGTGGAATTAATATAGCCATTGGTAATACCAAGTTAGTCGCTCGCCCTCATCCAGCCTTACGGCTGGCCCAAGAACATAAAGTATTATGTGCTCGGTTCGGGCTCGCTCTTTAAAAACCCTCTGTTTTTAATATTTTCCTATACGGGAGAACCGAAGGGTTCTCCCGACCCCTCTCCAATTTGGGATGTCCTTCTTTATTCAAACTTCTCTCCTTTATATATCCAGACCTTAACCCCCACCACTCCATAGGAGCAATAAGCTCTTGCTTTCCCATAATCTATCACAGCTCTCAGAGTTTGGCGAGGAAGACGACCTTTCTTTAACCATTCAGTCCGGGAAATCATTACTCCGTTTAATCTACCAGCAACCTCTACTCTCGCTCCCTGGGCAGCCTTATTAGCTGTAATTTTATCTAAAGCCTGTTTTAATACTCTTCGGTAGTGAACTCTTTTCTCGATTTGTTGAGCCATCCACTCTGCAGCCAAGACAGCGGAAAGCCAAGGATTTTTAATTTCTCTAATCTCAATTCTCAATTCCGAAGAGGACGTAGTCAAAACTTTTTCTAATTCTTTTTTTAATGCTTCAACTCCCCCTCCTCCTCTGCCAATGATAAGACCCGGCCTAACACTCGAAATAATAATATTTAATTTCTTTGGAAACCTTTCAATTTCAATTTTTTCAACCCCCATATTCTTTAATTTTTTTCTTAGAAATTTTCTAATTTCAAAATCTTCTTTCAGGTATTCTGGAAGGTTTTTTTTATAAAATCCACGAGAATCCCAGTCAGTTGCTTCTTTTATTCTAAATGCTTTTGGGTGAACCTTATGAGTCATGTTTCAGAAAGCCTTGCGTCTAAATATTCTTTTTACTCCCCTTTCAATTTTTGGTTTGGATATTTCCATCTCAGCTTTTAGTTTTGGTTTTTTCAGCCGGGGAATTCTTTTCACTTTTTTAGCTTTTTCAACCCTTCTAACCTTTTTTACTTTTTTGGGTTTTTTTGAAATTTCATCAAGAATTATTGTTATATGAGAAGTCTTTTTTTGAATTGAGGCAACTGTTCCCCGGGCCCGAGCCCTCCATCTTTTTAATTTTGGCCCCTCCTCAACTATAATTTTAGAGATATAAAGATTTGATTCATCTAATAACTGGAAATTATGTTTAGCGTTAGAAAGGGCAGATTTTAAGAGTTTTAAAAGGGGCTGAGCCGCTTTTTTTACAGTAAAATCTAAAATACTCTGAGCTTCCTTAGTTGATTTTCCTAGAATGAGATTAGCGACTAAGCGAACTTTTCTAGGGGCAATCCGTAAATATTTTAATTTAGCAATTACTGACATATTATTAAAAAGATTGTGTTTAGCATTAATAATAAGAATTATGATAGCTGTTTCCTTTACTCAGATTCTTTAAGTTTCTCTACTTCCTTTTCAGTTGTTTTTTGCTCTAATTCCCTCTGCATTCTTCCGCCATGCCTTGAAAATTTAGTCGTCAGAGCAAATTCCCCAAGTCGGTGACCAACCATATCTTCAGTCACATAAACAGGGATGTGTTCTTTTCCATTATGGACGCCAAAAGTTAAACCAATCATTTCTGGAGTAATGACACAAGCCCGGCACCAAGTTTTTATAATTTCCTTTGTGCCTGGTTTTAATTTCTTAATCTTTTCTAAAAGTTTTTCTGACACATATGGACCTTTTTTGAGTGACCTTGCCATAGTTATTTCTTTTTCTTACGTCTTCTTTGAATAATGTATTTATCCGTCCACTTTTTTTTTCTTGTTTTTTTTCCTAGAGCTGGTTTTCCCCAGGGAGTCTTTGGGTGTTTTAATCCAATTGGGGCTCTACCTTCACCTCCTCCATGAGGATGGTCAGCAGGAACCATAGCTGTTCCTCGAACAGTTGGCCTCCGTCTCATATGACGAGCTCTGCCTGCCTTTGAAAGAGTAGTAAATTTATGCTCGGGTCGGGAAACCATCCCAATTGAGGCAAAACATTCTTGAGAAATCCGCCTAATTTCTGAAGAAGGCATTTCCAAATGGACGAACTTTCCTTCCTGAGCCAGGATTCTTGCAGCAGTTCCTGCTCCCCTGACCAATCTCCCTCCTTTGCCAGGCTCAATCTCAATATTATAGAGCTGAGTTCCTACTGGAATATTTTTTAGTTTCCTTCGATTCCCCGGCCGGATTTCAGCTTTTTCTGAAATAATAATTTTATCCCCAATCTTTAAATTTTGGGGGGCTAAAATGTATCTTTTTTCTCCATCCTGGTATCCCAAAAGAGCAATGAAACTGGTTCTGTAAGGGTCGTATTCTAAAGCAACAACTTTAGCCTGGAGACCGAGTTTTTCCTGTCCGAAATCAATGATTCTATAAAGTCTTTTTGCTCCTTTCCCCCGATGACGAACAGTTATCCGGCCCGAACGAGCCCTTCCTGCTTTCTTCTTTATAAACTTTAGCAGCTTTTTTTCCGGTTCTTTTTTTGTTAGTAATTTTGGAGATTTCATAGAAATTAGTTTTTACCTTGGCAATATTTCCATCTTTTGCCCCTCTTTTATTTTTATAATAGCCTTTTTATATCCTTCTCTCCAACCTCTTTGCCTTCCCAATCTTCTGGGTTTTCTCGAAATCTTAATAATTCTTATATCTAAAACATCTACTCCATAAATATCTTGAATCGCTTTTTTTATTTCAGTTTTATTTGCCCCTGGCCAAATTTTAAAAACATATTGATTTTTTTTAGCCAAATCTCCCGCTTTTTCTGTAATGTGGGGCGTTTTTAAAGTGCGATAGGCAACATTAAAGCCTTTTTTTACTGGTAATTCAGCTTTTTGCATTTTTTCAGACGGCCTCCCTTTAACTTCGGGGGTCTTTTTAACCTCCTTTTTTTCTATCTTTTTCTTCTCTGGTTTTTTTCTTTTGAAAACATTGAATGCTGACATATTTTTTCACTTATTTTATAAACGTTTCTTTTATTACTTTTATTACTTCTTTTGGCATCACTAAATATTTAGAACTAAGCAAATCTAAAACATTTAAATCTTTAGCTTGTATTGTCTCAGTTTTTGGAATATTTCTGGCTGCTTTAATTATATTCTCATCTTTCTGGGCTAAAGCGATTAAACCCGAACCTTTTTTCAAGAATAATTTATCTAATATCTCTCTCATTAATTTTGTTTTAGGTTTTTCAATCTTTAAATTATTTAAAACTAAAAGTAAGTTCTCTTTTGCTTTAGCCGATAAAACCATAAATAAAGCTTTCCTTCTCATTTTTTTAGGAATTCTTTTCTTGAAAACCTTCTCAGTTGTAGGCCCAAAGGTTACTCCTCCGCCTCTCCAAATTGGGGAACGAATTGAACCTGCTCTTGCCCTTCCAGTTCCTTTTTGCCGCCAGGGTTTTCTGCCCCCTCCCCTGACTTCAGCTCTAGTCTTGATATGGGCTGAAACTTGTCTCCGATTTGCCATTTGAGAAACAGCTACCTGATGAACCAAATCAGAATTCATTTTCACATCAAAAATTTCTTTAGGTAATAAAGTCTGGCTGATTTTTTTTCCCTCTTGGTTATAAACTACGGTTTTCATATAAGGTAAGTGAGCGAATCTCTAAGAGCGTTCCTTTTACTCCTGGCACCGTTCCCTTTATTACAAGTATATTATTTTCTTTGTCAATTTTAACTATTTTTAAATTTTTAACTGTTACTCTTTCGCTTCCCATCCGACCAGGCATCTTCTTGCCCTTGATTACTCTTTCCGGAAAGCTGCTTCCGACCGAACCCAAGGTCCGGTGCTCATGCTTTACTCCATGGCTAGCCCCCATTCCTGAAAACCCCCATCTTTTAACTGCCCCCTGGAAACCCTTGCCTTTTGAGATTCCAGAAACTTTAACCCTATCCCCTTCTTTAAAAATTGAAATATCAATCTTGTCCTTTATTTTTAGCTCTTTATCATCAATTTTAGGTGTTTCGTTTCGAAATTCTCTCAAAAACATCAATTTCCCAACTTTTGCTTTTTTAAAATGGCCAGCTAAAGCTTTGGTTATTTTTTTTGCTTCACCAAAACCAATCTGAACAGCTGAATATCCATCTTTTTCCTTTGTCTTTATTTGGGTAACATAACAAGGGCCTGCTTTAATAACTGTTACTGGGATAACATTACCTTTCTCATCAAAGATTTGACTCATTCCTAATTTTAATCCTAAAATAAACTTTGCCATTTTGGTAATTGAAAACCGGGCATAGCCCGGTTTTCTTCCGTGACTATTTATATAACTTAAATTCTAAAAACTTAATAATTTCAACATTTTAATTATACTACATTTTTATTTCGATATCAACTCCCGCTGGTAGAGTCAGGCTCATTAAAGCATCAATAACTTTGGGGGTAGGATTTAAAATATCAACCAATCTTTTGTGAACTCTCATTTCGAATTGTTCTCTCGAATCTTTATGAACAAAAGAGGACCTATTCACTGTATATTTATGAGTTTCGGTTGGAAGGGGAACCGGCCCTAAAATTTCAACCCCATAGCGCAAAGCTATCTCAACAATCTGTCGAGTACTATTATCAATAACTTTGTGGTCATAGGCACGGAGTTTAATCCGAAGCCTGGATTTTACTTCTTCTTCGGTTGCTACTGCTTTTTTCTTAGCCATCTTAAAAGAACATTAAACGTCGGTTATGTTTAGCGATTAGGGGTTACGATACGGGCTTCGTTACCGTCACCTCTTAACGATTTAAACTATTTCAATATTTTGGTTACTACTCCTGCTCCCACTGTCTTTCCTCCTTCGCGGATGGCGAACCTCTGTTTTTCCTCAAGAGCAACTGGGGCAATTAATTTAGCTTTTAAATTAGCCGTATCACCAGGCATAATCATCTCTGTTCCTTCTGGTAAGGTTACATCTCCAGTCACATCGGTAGTTCGTATATAAAACTGAGGTTTATAACCAGAGAAGAAAGGAGTATGCCGACCACCTTCCTCTTTGGTCAAGATATAAACTTCGGCCTCAAATTCAGTATGAGGAGTAATAGTTCCTGGTTTTGCCAGAACCTGACCTCTTTCTACTTCTTCTTTTTTAAGACCTCTAAGCAGAACTCCAACATTATCTCCTGCCCTTCCCTCATCAAGCATTTTATTAAACATTTCAATACTCACTGCCACAGTTTTAACAGTAGGCCGGAGACCAACTAACTCAACCTCTTCGGCTGGGTGGATTACTCCTCTTTCAATTCTTCCAGTAGGCACCGTACCACGTCCGGCAATTGAGAAAACATCTTCAATGGCCATTAAGAAAGGTTTATCAACCTCTCGAACTGGTTCAGGTATATGTTCGTCTATGGCTTTGACCAAATCCAGAATAGGTCGAGCTGCCTCGTCATCCGGAGATTTTGCCTCCAGAGCTTTTAGAGCAGACCCCCGAATTATCGGAATTTTATCTCCTGAATAACCATATTTTTTCAAGAGTTCCCTTACTTCAGACTCAACTAAATCAATAATTTCTGGATCATCCACCATATCAACTTTGTTCAAAAAGACAACGAGTGAAGGTAATCCTACCTGCCGTGCTAATAAAACGTGCTCTCTGGTCTGAGGCATGGGACCATCAGGAGCAGAAACCACTAAGATTGCTCCATCCATTTGAGCAGCTCCGGTAATCATGTTTTTGATATAGTCGGCGTGACCAGGGCAATCAATGTGAGCATAGTGCCTCTTTTCTGTTTCATACTCAAGATGGGAAACAGAAATGGTCAAACCCCGGGCCCTTTCTTCGGGAGCTGAATCAATTTCTTCCACCGTTTTCTTTGAGGTCCCGAACCCTTTCATATCCAAAATTTTAAGAATGGCTGCTGTTAGGGTGGTTTTACCATGGTCAACATGGCCAATGGTTCCAATATTGAGATGGGGTTTTACCCTCTCAAATTTTTCTTTTGCTACCATAATTTTATTTCCCTACGAATTACTAATTAATACGAATATACGAATTTTTTTAAAAAATGCATTTTATTCGTAGATTTGTAGATATTCGTAATTCGTAGGATATTATATTATTATTTTATTAAATTTTTAAAATAAAGTCAATGGGTGTGGATAAAAATTATCTTCTTCGCCCTTCGATAATTTCCTGAGCAATATTTGCCGGTACTTCATCGTAGTAATTAAATTCCATTGTAAAGGTTCCTCTGCCTTCAGTCAAGGAACGTAGGGCAGTGGCATAGCCAAACATTTCAGCTAAAGGAACAATAGCATCAATAACTTTTAGATTTAATCTATCTTTAGTCTCTTCAATTTTTCCTCTTCTGGCTGATAAATCTCCAATAGCATCACCAAAAAATTCCCCAGGAACAATAACCTCAAGCCGCATAATTGGCTCGAGGATCACTGGTTTTGCTCTCTTTGAAGCTTCTTGAAGAGCTATGGAACCTGCAATTTTAAAAGCGACCTCTGAAGAATCTACCTCATGAAAAGAACCGTCATATAGTCTAACTTCCATATCAACCATCGGGTATCCAGCCAGAATTCCTTTCCCTATAGCTTCCTTTACTCCTTTTTCCACTGCCGGAATAAATTCTTTGGGAATAATTCCGCCTTTAATTTCATCAATAAATTCGAATCCCTCTCCCCTATTTTTAGGTCCAACCTTTAGCCAAACATGACCATATTGACCTCGTCCTCCCGATTGTCTAATATATTTTCCTTCAGCTTCAGCTGTCTGTTTGATAGTCTCCTTATAAGCTACCTGAGGTTTTCCCACCAGGCCTTCTACTTTAAATTCTCTTTTCATACGCTCAACAATAATCTCAAGGTGTAATTCTCCCATTCCAGAAATAATTGTCTCTCCAGTTTCTAAATCACTTTTGGTTTTAAAAGTTGGGTCTTCTTCCGACAATCTTCTTAGAGCCAAACTCATCTTTTCCTGATCAGCCCGGGTTTTTGGCTCAATGCGTATGGAGATAACCGGTTCGGGAAAGCTAATTTTTTCAAGAACAATGGGATTATTACTATCACAAAGGGTATGTCCGGTGGACGTTTTTTTCAGCCCTACAGTGGCAGCAATATCCCCGGTGAAAATTTCTTTTACCTCTTCTCTTTCCGAAGCATGCATTCTTAAAATCCGGCCAATCCTTTCTTTCTCTCCTGTTGTTGAGTTTAATAAATAAGAGCCTCTTGTCAAGAAACCAGAATAAACTCGAAAATGGGTTAGGGTTCCAACATAAGGGTCATCCGCAATTTTAAAGACTAATGCAGAAAATTTTTCTGAATCCTCCGGTTTTCTTTCAATTTCTTTTCCAGTTTTAGGATCAGTTCCCTTAACCGGTGGAAGATTTAAAGGACTGGGAAGATAATAACAAATTCCATCTAAGAGAGGCTGGATTCCTATGTTTCTGAGAGCTGCTCCGCAAAAAACTGGAACGAGTTTGTAGTCTAAAACAGCTTTTCTTAAAACTTTTCTTAGCTCATCAATAGAAACTTCTTTTTTGGCTAAAAATTTCTCCAAAAGTCTTTCGTCTTCAGCAACAATTTTCTCAACTAATTTTGTCCGCCATTCCTTAGCTATTTGTAATAAACTTTCGGGAATATCTTCTTTTTTTACCATTTGACCAAAATCACCTTCAAATTTTAGAGCTTTCAGATTTAAAAGATCAATCACCCCTTCAAATTTATTTTCTTGGCCAATTGGTAGCTGAAGAGCTAGAGCATTTGGAGATAATTTTTCCAGAATAGATTCAAAGCTTTTTTCAAAAGAGGCACCAATCCTGTCTATTTTGTTTATAAAACAGATCCTGGGAATTTTAAAGTTGTCAGCCTGACGCCAAACAGTTTCTGACTGAGGTTCTACTCCAGCTACTCCATCAAAAACCACAACTGCTCCATCTAAAACCCTTAGAGACCTTTGAACTTCGGCGGTAAAATCAATATGGCCCGGAGTATCAATGATATTGATTCGATATTCATTTCCTTTTTTTGGGGTTGGTGGAAGGGTGACGTCCGAATCTTGTGGATTCCAAAAACAGGTGGTGGCAGCAGAGGTAATAGTAATTCCTCTTTCTCTTTCTTGCTCCATCCAATCCATAATAGCCTGGCCATCGTGAACTTCTCCAATTTTATGGGAAATTCCGGTATAAAAAAGCACCCGTTCTGTCACGGTTGTTTTCCCGGCATCAATATGAGCAATGATTCCGATATCTCTAGTTTTCTCGATTGGGTATTTTCGTGGCATAACTTCCTACGAATTACGAATTTATACGAATAATAAATTCTTTAAAGCGAGGCAAGACTACTAAGGAAAGCACTTCGCAGCCGAGCCAGAGAATTAATTTGCCTTTTAGTTAAAGATTTTAAGGCTCGGCGAGAAAAGCCGCGGCCGAAACAAATTTTGTATTACTACTAAAGGCCGACGGCGGGCTTCCCGAAGCAGACTTGCCGAGTGATTCACCAGGAAAAATGAGCAAAAGCCCTGTTAGCCTCAGCCATACGGTGGGTATTTTCTTTTTTCTTAACTGCCGCTCCAGTATTATTTGCGGCTGCAATTAATTCTTCAGCCAATTTTTCTCTCATTGGCTTTCCCTTTCTTGATTTCGCCGCCTGAATTATCCAGCGCATAGCCAAAGTTAACCTTCTCTCCCCTTTTACTTCTCGGGGAACCTGATAGGTTGCTCCGCCGACTCTTTTTGATTTTACTTCAAGTAAAGGCGAGGCATTTTTAAAGGCAAAATCAAAAACTTCTAAAGGCTCCTTTTTGGTCTTAGTTTTAATAATGTCAAATGCTCCATAGACAATTTTTCTGGCTATAGTTTTTTTGCCGCATCTCATCACCTGATTTATAAATTTGGCAACGATAACGTTATTGTAAACGGGGTCAGGCGAAATTTCTTGTTTTATTTTCTTTTTTCCTCTCATTGAATTTTTAAAACTCCTCTTAATTATTTTCCCCGCTTTGTTCCGTACTTACTTCTCTCCTGTTTCCTTCCTTCTACTCCCTCTGTGTCAAGAACACCACGAACAATATGGTATCTTACCCCGGGCAAATCTCTTACCCTTCCTCCTTTAATTAAAACTATTGAGTGTTCCTGTAAATTATGACCTTCCCCGGGGATATAGGCAGTAACTTCCATCCCATTAGTAAGTTTGACCCTTGCTACTTTTCTTAAGGCCGAGTTTGGTTTTTTAGGAGTTACTGTAAAAACCTTAAGACAAACTCCTCTTTTAAATGGAGAGGGATGTTTTTGGGGTCGATTCTTTAAAACGTTAAAACTAAATGTCAAAGCTGGCATCTTGTGACGTTTAATGATTTTTTTTCTTCTTTTTTTAATTAGTTGGCGAATAGTAGGCATATTTGTTTCGCTTAAATTAAAAGTTAAGCGCTTTGCGCTTACGTTTTATATTATAAAATAAATCTAAAAATGTCAACTAAATAAAGGGCTGGCCGGTAATTAAATAATAAAGTATCATCACTCCTGAAAATACCCAACGCAGAGCAAAAAATATAAAGAAGATTAAAATAAAAATTCCAAATTGATGTAAAAATAATTTTATGTTGGCAAATTTTTCTGGCAAAAAAGTAAAGAGAATATGGGAACCATCTAAAGGCGGAATGGGAACTAAATTGAAAATGGCTAGGATGAGATTTAAAATAACAATAATGCTAAAAATGGTTAAAATTGAAGCAGGTAAAGGGAAAAATCTAATAACCAGTCCGAAAATTAAAGCTATCAGAATATTTGCTCCGGGGCCAGCTATGGCTACCTTGGCTCCATCCCATTTTGGGTTTCTAAAATTATAAGGATTAATTGGTACTGGTTTTGCCCAGCCAAATAAAATGGGGCTTCTTAGGATGAGCAAAAACAACGGCACAAAAATAGACCCAACTAAATCTAAATGTTTGATTGGATTTAGAGTAAGACGACCGGCGTATTTTGCCGTAGGATCGCCCAACAAATTAGCCATGCTTCCGTGAGAAACCTCATGAATAACAATCGAAAAAAGTAAAACGATTAAGAAAAAGATAGTAGTTGAAGCCATGTTTTTTTTATAACATATTAATAAATGCCTTGCAAAAATTAATAAAAAGTTTAAAATGAAAACGTATGGCATAAAATAATCTGAGGGCAGTTGCCGAGGGTGACACTTCGGAGCCGAGCCGTAGTATCTTCTTTGAATTTTCTTCTAAGATAGTGATGGCTCGGCGAGAAATAGCAGCAGCTGGGAAATAACTTTTACATTATCTCTAAAGCTGACTGCGTGTCACCCGAGGGAAGCTGCCCGAAGATTAAATAAATTCATGGCAAAACAATGTCTAATTTGCGGTAAAAAATCAGGGATGGTCTGGAAGTTAAAAAAACTTCGAGGGAAATATAATCCAACCATCAAAAAAAGAAAATACCCAAATTTACAATGGGTCAAGATTCCTGTTGGTATAAAAAAAGAATCTTATAAAAAATTTGCTGGGAAAAGAATTTTAGCCTGCACCAAATGCATTAAAGCAATGGGAAAAAGGAAGTAAATCGGGGCGTAGTACAACGGTTAGTATGCAAGGCTGGGGGTCTTGTGATCTGAGTTCGATTCTCAGCGCCCCGACCAGAAAACAAAAAAACTCGGATATTTCCGAGATTTTTGGAGCCCTGTTTCCACTTCTAGAGAATCGTATCCGGAAAAAAATCCAGGTGGGTGTCCAAGATATAGCCCAGAGGCCATAATCATATCAGACTCCCAAAAAAAATGTTTGTACCAGATATAACTAGAAGTTTTGGCAGGGCTATTTTTATTATAGCGCTTGGAACAGAACCAAGTCAAGCCCCTAAAGATTCAATACTTCAACTATCTGGGAAATTAAAGAGACCACCACTGGCGGGGCTAATAAACTATAAGACGCATTACCCTCATCATCTTTCATAATCCAGGATAACTCTTCTATTTTTACTTTTTCTTCTTTCTCATCCCATTCATAATGATATTCGGGGGTAATCTCATAATCATCGACGAATTCTTTTGCTTTTACTACTGGAACAGAATTGCGGAGAAAAACTTTAGGAATACCGTAAAGAGAAAGAGCCCGCTGAATTAACTCAGAGTCTTTTTTTAATCTTTCTCTTATTGGCGCTATGCCAAATTCATCTCCTTCTTTTGAAGCCATCTTAACTCCTCGGCAGTCGGGGTTATCACAAATTAAATAAAATTCTTTTTTTGCTTTATCATATCCAATCTTTGAGGTCGGGAGTAGTTTTAAATTCCTTGAGGTCTGGCAAAGGGGACAAACTCTTCTCCACTTGATTCTTTCATCAATTACTGCTTCAGGAACATCAATCAAAACAAAAATATCAGGGTCGTCACGATAACCAATTAAATCTCTAAAAAATAAAGAATAAAAAATTTGTCCCAAATCTCTGGGAAAGCCGTCAATAAAAATGGCTTTTTTCTCTCTTTTGGCAATTTCTCGTTTTACAAGGGCCAAAATTAAATCGGTTGGCAAAAGAGTTTTGGTGCTTCTCTTTTCTAAGGTCTGGCTTATTTCTTTAAGAGAAAGCCAGCCCCGATAGTTTTTTTCCAAAAAAGTAATTAAATCTTTTTTCTTTTTTTTGTCTCTGATTTCTTTATCAACGTCTCTAACTATATCGCCAATGGAAAAATGGCCAACTTTTTCTTTCCCGACAGCTTCTCCAAACATTTTTGAATAAGTACCTTTACCCGAATTCTTCTTGCCCAAAAGATAAGCAATAAATGTGTTATCTTTGAGATACTCCTTTAGCTTTTCAATCTCCAGTCCTGCTTTCAGCTCAAAATATCTCTGCCGCTCCTGAGGATCGGCGAGCTGAAACTTTTGATTTACGCCCTCGATTTTAGTTTTAAAAATTGGAAATTTCATAATTTGTTCTCTTCTGGTGAAAAAATCTTCAGCGGAGCTGAACATTTTTACCATCGCTTACAATTTTTATGTCGCCATCTAAATCAGTCCTTAGAATTTTTATATCATACTCGGCTAAAGTTTCAAGAGTTTCGGGGCGGGGATGACCATAAGGATTGTTTTTTGCCACACTGAATTACAGCGATTGCCGGAGATACTTTTTCAATAAAATCTTTTGCACTTGAAGTTTTACTCCCATGATGACCGACTTTTAAAACATCAGAATCAATATTGGCCTTGCTTTCGATAAGTTTTTTCTCTACTGATTTGTAAGCATCGCCAGTGAATAAAAAAGAGTTATCACCAAAAATTAGATGGGAAATTATAGAGGTATTATTGGTATTTTTGACTTTTTCGTCCTCAAGATTTTCAAAAGGATATAGAATATCAAGAACCATTCTCGATGCGATTATTCTCTGGCCAGCTTTAGCTATTTTTATTTGAGCATTTTCTTCTTCAATGGTCCTTAACCATTCTTCATATTCAGAGGTATTTCTAATAATGCCAGTCCACAAAATACAATCTACTTTGTATCTTTTTAGAACCTCAATTAAACCTGCAATGTGATCATGCTCAGGGTGAGTTAAAATAATTAAATCTAAAGAGCGATCATAAAAAGGCATCTCAGTTGCCAATTTTTCTAAAATAGCAGGCCCCGGTCCTCCATCGATTAAAATCTGATGTCTCTGAGGGCTTACTATAAAGACAGCATCACCTTGCCCAACGTCAAAAAAGTTAACCACGAGAAGTTGGGGCTTACTCAAATTATAAACTGCAATCCAGGCTAAAATATTTAGAGAAAACAAAAACTCCTAAGATAAAAAAACTAAAATTTTTAGTTCTGACTTTCATTTCCCGCTCTTCTCATTTTAAATAACTCAAAACCACCACTGGTGGTTTTGAGCCAAAGGGATATTTTTTTATTAATTGCGAAGCAATTACAGGGAGCGAAGCGAGCGGTTTTTATTTTTTGTCTTATAAAGAAGAACAACTGGTAGCTAAGACTAGGCCTTTCCTAAAATCCTGAACATCTTTGTCCCGCATTTTGGACACTTTCCAGTCATAGCTCTTCTTTTTGTTCCTCCTTTTCCTTTCATTGTTATTTCTTTCTCATTCTCCATCTCCCTTTTCGCCTTACATTTTACACAATAAGCTTCCATATTTTTAGATTGTAGTTTATAAGGTTATAGATATTAGATACCTTCATCATCTACCCTTCGCCTGCGGCTCGGGTATCTAATTATTTAATTCTCGACCTTTTTCTATAAAACTTTAATTTATTATAGCTTAATTTAAGTAAGAAGGGTAGTCAAGCCCCTTTTATCCAAACCCCGTAGTGAATTTTTGACTCACTTCGTGACATTAGTTTTTCCCTCAGAAAAACTGCCAAAAATCTACTACGGGGCAAACATCAACCACTCCGGTTTAAATATTAATAATAATCCTAAAATAAGCATTAGTAATCCCCCAATTAAAGTAGCCCAATAATTATATTTTTCAGTAAAGCCGATTTTGCTTAAAGTAATTACGGCAATTAAAAAAACTATTAGGTCATCTAACATAAAAACAAAGGTATAAAGCAGAAGATAAAGATAATAGCTTAAAGTGGAGAGTTCGTTTAAAGCTAAAATTCGAGTGAAAATCGCTGGCAGACCGGCTGAACAGAAAACTTCAATTAAATTTACTCCCAGAGCTAAAATAATCAAACCTCCTATTATTGCCAAAGTAAATGGCGAAGCAATTATTTTCTCAGCCCTCTCTTTTAATTTCAATCCCCGCTCAATTTTTGAACTTATACCAAGAATTTTACAAACTCCGGGATGATAAGCAATAAAATTTTTGATCTGCCAAACTCCTACTCCTAAGGCGAAAACTCCAATTAAAATCCTAGTTAAATTTACATAAGAAATTGCTAAAAATAAATTTAGCCAGGTAGTCAAAATTAAATAATAGACAACGCCCGAAGCTAAAATAAAAGTTCCACCAATTAGCCACAATCTTTTTCTTGAACGAGTATTTACCAAAAGAACAATCAAAAATAACAGGACCCACATCGCACAGGGATTCAATCCATCTAAAGCTCCCAGAGTTATGGTTAGAGTTGACAAGGACATCCTTGAAATATCAATGCTGCCGAAAAATGGAATCTTAATTTTTTGAGGAGTGGCTTTTCCTTCTCCCAAACATTCTTTTAAGCAACTCTCGATATCTTCGCTAATTTCTTGATTAAAGCCAATAAAATATCTATTGGCAGTAAAAGTTACCGGAATCCATCCCTGTTCTCCTTTTGGTACTTGATATTTATCATAGAAGTCATTTAAAATTTTTTGATTTTCTGGGTTATAAACAATTTCGTATTTTTTTATTTCAATTTCTGGATATTTTTTTTCCAAATCTTTCAAAAATTCTTTTTCCTCGTCACAATGGGAACAAATGGTACTATAAAAAAAATAAACCCCAACCGAACTTTGCTGAGCAAAAACGAAATCAGCCTTCATCATTAAACCTAAAAAAATAATTATAAAAAATAAAGCTAAGGCTTTTTTCAAATTCATATTTGCTTTTTTCTTATTTTAATTGCTTTTCCCTTAATTAAAGCTTCTGTCACTTTTTTCCGGGCTGAGGTCAAAATACGTTGAAGGGTGCTTTGGGAAATTTTCATTTTCTTAGCTGCTGTAATTTGATCTAAATTTTTTAAATCGCAAAGCCGCAAAGCTTCTAATTCATCAGCTCCCAAATCCATCTCTTTTAACATCGAAAGGGGTACTGCCCTTGGTTTGAAATAAGTGAAATTTGGATCGAAAAGAACCCTCCTTGGTTTTATTGGTCGAGCCATAGTTTGTTTACTTTTTTAAAAATATTATTAATTTCCTTTTTTGCTTTTAGATTTGTTTCTAAAATTGGGGTTAGACTAGTAATGGCTTTAAATATCTTTTTATCGTAAGATATTTTGCCCAAAAGTTTTTTGCCAGCCCATTTCTCTATTTTATCACTCAATTGAGAATTAATATCCCATTTATTTATTACCAAACCCCA